>JAUTWX010000400.1 GCA_030838385.1 Acidobacteriaceae bacterium | reverse complement strand
CCATGGCTGGGTGTTGCAGTCGGCGATGACGAGGATCGAGCCTGGGGTCCGGTTGAACTTGTTTGCAGTTATGCCGTCAGATGATCGCTGGATCACGGCATTTTTCTGGATTTTTCTAGGCTTCGCTGTGCTGCTTACAGCCGGGATGTGGACGCGGGTCAGCAGCGTGGTGGTATTCCTCTGCTTGGCGTCTATACAGCAGAGAGATCCCTTGATCACGCACGGCGGCGATGCGTTCCTGCGCATCGCGGGCTTCTTTCTTATGTTTGCTCCGGCGGGAGCAGCGCTTTCTCTGGACCGGCGGATACGCGTTCGGCGGGGACGGGAGGGTGCTGCAATTCGGCCACGGGCTCCATGGGCGCAACGAATGATCCAGTTCCAACTCGCATTGCTGTATTTCAGCTCTTTCTGTTGGAAGATGAAGGGAAATGCGTGGCCGCATGGGACCGCGCTCTATTACGTAGTCCATCTTCCATCGATCGCACGATTTCCTATACCGGGTTGGGTCCAGTATCCCGCGATTTTGAGAATGGGTAGTTGGCTTACGCTTGCCTTTGAGTTGTGTATGGGAGTCCTGATCTGGTTCCGGCGATTCCGCTATCCATTGCTGCTGCTGGGGCTTCTCTTCCACCTGTCTCTGGAATATGCGTTGAACCTCCCGATGTTCGAATGGGACATCTTGGCGGCTTATGTGCTCTTTGTCGAGCCGGCCGATCTCGAACGTGTGTGGCGCGCCATTCGCCAACCCTGGACGCGTGGTCGTGGGGTCAGCAAGGCAGCGGCGTAATGCGGCTACGTTCGCGGCTTCCTGGTTTGTGATAAGCGCGCATCGGAGATTGCTGCGAGGTTCTTTTGCATGGTGGCGAGTCGCTTGCGGCCTGCCTTTGAGCCCTCTATCAGGCGCTCCACACTGATCAGCCACTCGGGCAGATTCATCTGCTTGCGGAACGCCAGGAGGTAGGGCTGGATCTTGGCGTATTGGAAGTACATCTCCTGGCAGGTGTTGTAGACGAGTGTGGCATCGAGCGCGCCGTGCTCGACGAATGCGGCCACCATGTCCCAGTATCCGTAGACCTGAAGAACGAATGCGGTGTGCTTGCCGCCAGCACTCACGATCTCGACAAATTCGCTCGCCGATGCGGGCATGAACGCGCCGCCGATGTAGGAGCGCGCTTCACGCATGACGGTCTCGCGGCGCAGTTCGTAGAGGTGCAAGATCAGTTCGGCTTGCTGAATTGCGTTTGGAGACGTGGCTTTCTTTTTCGCACTCATGGCTTACAGTTGTGCTCCTTCAGTGAAGTCATAGTCGCCTGTCCGGGTTTCAGCCTCAAAGGAAAATGGCTGAGACGATCACCTAAAGGCTCCACTGCGATAGCAATGGAGTCTACTTCTGGCTGGAGAGATGGGCCGCGCGGGCGGCGCCCTGAAGTGCTCCACGCCGCCCGGGGGCGTTTGCGAGTGCTATCCGAAATTCCTTCAGGGCCACAGCCGGGTGATTTTGCTCCAGGAGCAAAGAGCCAAGCTGTTCGCGGGCTGGAACAATCGGGCCCGGTGTAACCGGGAGCTTTTCGATCGCATCCTCCTGGTCGGCTGACGCGCGCATCAATCCTGCGGCTTTGTCCGGTTTCCCGTCCGTCTGAGCAACCCACGCTGCGACTTCGCGCGCGAGAATCTCCACCTGCGTGGCCCAATAGTCGTCGCCTGACGTGCGAAGCTGCTGTTCGATTTGCCGCAACCGATCCATTTCCGCGCGCGCCTCGGTGACACGTCCACTCCGGGCGAATCCGATGCCCCGAGCCCAAGCAGCAATCGCGACAACATGAGGTGGGGTTCCTCTAGGAGGAACGATGCCAACAGCGTCGGTCCATTGACCTCGCTCAACGGCATAGCGAACCGGCATAGCGGTAGAGGCGTACGCTATCTTGAAGTCGCCAACGTCCAAGTTCGGCATGTTCTTAAGTTGCTGAATGACTTCAATCGCGTCTTGGTCGCGTCCACTTTGCAGATAGGCATAGACCAGATAATCCATGGCGTGCAGCTCTTCTCCAATGTCGCCCTGCTGATGTGCCGATTTCATCGCCGCAAGGTTGGAAGCGATGGAGTCTTCCCATAGGCCGAGTTGCGTGAATATGTGCGATGGCATGTGGAGTGCATGCGGTGCTGATGGCGCGATCCGGGAGTAGGCTCTCGCCGCCGGGAGACCTCTGGGCGCGAGTTCCGCATTGTCGCAGGCGTGGATGAGGTAGTGAGGGATTCCCGGGTGTTCTCGATGGGTGCGATCGAGCTGCTCAAGCAGGTCGGCCGCCTGCTTCTGTTTTGCATGTGTCTTGTCTGCAGGAGATGCATTCGCCAGAAGTGCGAGCGCGTAAAACACCCGTGCTTCGACGTCTCTCTTGTTCTCTGCGGCGAGAACGCTCATCGCGTGCTCGTAGTTCAACGCTCGCGTTTGATATGGAACGGTGGCAGCGTCCTGATAGATCAAGCCAAGCGCATGGATGAACTGCCGCTCGCGTTCGGAGCCAGCCCCGAGCTGCCCCGCCCGCTGAATTTCCTTTTGCGCCATTGAAATTGTCGCGGACGACAGAGGCGGGTCCCAAAGTTGCTGAAAGTACGTCATAGCCATTCCCCAATGTGCCATCGCACACTGCGGGTCCAGTTCCGACACGCCCCGAAATGCATTTTGAGCGGCGGTGTAGGCGAAGGAGTGAAGCAGAGCTACACCTCTATTGAACGGCTCCTGAACGCCCGGCATGCAAGAGATGGCAAATGATACTTTTCCCAGTTTCTCAGGTGCGGGATGGCTATGTGTCTCTTGCGCCCGCGAGGAGGGGAAGACGAGCAGCAGGATGAGCGATATTCGGCATGAGCCGGGCATCCACTATCTCCATGGGAGCGTGGCGCTCCTGTGACATCCGGATTCTACGTGAAGCGGACGGCAATTCCCGGCGGCGCCTGAGCCTTACGATGCCAAGGCGCGGGCGGACAGGAGGCTGATCAGTTGCTGCCGGCGCCGCTGCCGTCATCCGCGTCGCCGTCTTCTACCAGGACGGCGGAGAGGCCGACGAGGTTGAAGTCCAGGGGCGCGGCTGCGCCGGTGGGGGTGAAGCTGACGCGGAGGGGATCGCGCTGCCAGGTGGCTTTGGCGCAGGCGATCACTGGTGGGGCGCCCTGGGTTGGAGGGGTGGGCGTCCAGGGGCCGATTTTTTTGGCCAGGATGGGGCGGCGGGCACCGACCTGGGCTACGACGGCGTAGAGCTGGTGGCCGCCGGTATTGAGGCCGCAATAAGCGGCGTAATCGCGGAACCAGATGACCTGGGAGACGGCCGGGTCGTAGTCGGGCAGCTTCATGGCGGTGACATGGCCGTTGCTGCGATCGATCATGATCCAGGGTCCGCGCTGCCAGATCCAGTGCTCGGTCTTCTCGCCGGGGAGGGCGTCGTTGAGGCGCAGAGCGCGGCGGACAACGAAGCTGCGGTCTGTGATGTCGTGGGCTTCGCCGGTGGTCCACTCCTTGACTTTGTCATCGACGATGAGGGGACGAACGTGGAGGGTCTTCTCCTCCGGGGCGGCGCCGGCGGGGTCCGAGGTGAGACTGTAGGGGACGCGCTTGCCTGCGCCGATCCCGACGGTGTGGGGCTTGGCCCGGGCTCCGGCGAAAAGTGGCGCTGGAAGCAGGAGGAGAGGGACAGACAGGGCCTGGGCGCTGAGCCGAATACGCATGGTCTCCCGAGGGTAGCGGTGCGGGGGCGGGCGCGGTACTCCCCGAGGGTGGGAGGCGCGTAAAAGGCCAAGTTGGCTAGGGGCGGGTCTTGTGGTCGGGCTGGGGTGGACCGAAGCCGAAGTCGTAAGTGTCCGGCGGCAATTTGGGGCGGCCGATCATTTCGTTGCGCAGCAGCACCCAACTGAAGTAAATGCCGATGACCAGGGCGACGCCGAAGAAGATCAGAATGGAGATATTCATCCAGGTCGTGGTCATGACGTCCCCTTTTTTCTATTTGTTGTGATGCGGTCAGGTGAGCCGACTGTAGGCCGCATGGACGGCTGTCGTCAAGCGGATTGGAGATGCTGCGTTGGCGGCCTGGGCGCGGCATCGTGCCGGGAACGCGGAGGTTGCGTCGTATCGACGACTGGTGCCGGGCGGGTTTCTGGTAGCGAGCGGTCCATTTCCGCCCCGCAGCCATCACCTAAGAGTGCCATTGAGCCGGAAGTTGTATTTCTGGATGATGGCTGGTCTATGGCTCTTTTCGGAAGCGATCGCCCTGTCATGCCGTCTTTCAAGACACCTCCCGAGCCCGATAGCTCAGCCCGGAGTCCTTATGACGACTTGAATCGCATAGAGCGCAATGGCGATCGGAACGTGCCGCGGCAATCGGATCGTGGCGACGACCGGAACGGTGCGGAGGGTCGGGTGCAGGAGCGGCTGGAGCGTGTGTTGGAAGGGGCTCCGGAGCGGAATGGCCGAGGCGATGACCGGGAGCTCGATCGCGAGTCAGAGCGTGCCGCCGCTGCGCCGGTGAGGCCCGTGCAGCAAGCTCCGCGAAAGAGCATCGAGGGGACTCATCCGCTGATTGAGGGATTGTTTTCGAAGTTGCCGGAGCCCGAAGCGCAGTGGCCGCTGGCAGCGCGCCAGAAGTGGCTGCAGACGGCGGCGAGCATCTTCGACCTTATGTATATGGCGAATGATACGGACGCAGGTGAGCTGGCGGTCCGGGTAGAGCGGACCTCATCCCGCTAGGGATTGGCCATCCCGGGCGATTGCGCTTGCGGCGCGTCCGATTCCGGACTGCTTTGTGCGGCAGTGGACAGAGCGTGGCGCTTCTGGACCAGCAAGTGTGACGCAGCAGCGGAGTCGATTGAGCGGCGCTTCGCGCCGATATCGAACGGAAGGTTCAGCAGGTCCTCCACGTCACCTTCGTTTTACGTTCAGGATGACGAGCCTATGACGATCACGCCCTAGTGTGTGTGGTGCACGCCCGCGCGTTCCGGCGCGCTGCCTTTGGTCTCCGCGAGGGCGTCGTCGATCATGGAGTAGAGCTTGGTGCGGTCGAGCACTTCGACGAAGGGCGTGCCCTTGGTCTGATTGGTGGCTACCCAGATGGTTGGGGTGTGCTGGATGCCAACGCTCTGACCCAGCGCGTAATCCGCCTTCACCAGCGCGGCGAGCTTCTGCTGCGGATCGACTACGAAGGGCAGTGCGAGCTTGTGGTCGGTGGCGAACTTTTCCGTAAATGCGTGCAGGTTGGGCAGACCTTTGCTGCCATCGTAGGCGCCACCGTCGCCGATGACGGTGATTTCGTTCTGATGGGCGAAGACGGCATCCCGGTATTCGTCGCCGAGCTTTTTGCTTTTGGTATCGAACCAGCGCGCGTTGACGGCGGCCTGGAAGCTCCAGTCGTGCTGCGGCAGCGGGAAGTCGTGGCGCACCCAGGGAATCTTGTACTGCTCGGCGGCCTGCCGGAGCAGCGGGTTGGCGCGGGCACAGTCGGGGCACTCCAGGTCTTCGAACTCGATGATGGCCACGCGCGCACCTGCCGGGGGATGCAGCGGCGTGGTGTTGTGCACCTGCGTGGTCTCCTGCGTGGTCCCCTGCGCGGAGGCGCGGACCGTGAGGGCAGCGGGCACGACGAAAAGCGTGGCGGCGAGGGCGGCGGAGGCGAGCAAGGAAGCTGGGCGCATGGACATTCTGTTGGACGCGAAACTAACTCCATTGTATCGGGACTGGCCGTCCGGGCGGAGGCACTCACGTGCGCGTTGGGAGTGGGCGTCCTGCGATGGCGGCGGACGCGCGCTGTGATCCGGGTGCGGGCCCGGAGGATCCGCTCCGGCGTGAGCGCGACCGATCCGGCAGCCTTGAGCAATGCGGCAGCTCGATCCGGCGAGGGGTGCTGAAGGGCAAGCGCCGCCAGAAGATCCGACATGCTGAGATGGCGTAGACAGCGGAGCTGTCTTTGAAACTCCTGCCTGGAAAGCTCCTGCTTCGGAGAGGTCACGTTACCCGCCCCCTCCCCCCCTCCGGTGCGGGAGGACCCGGTATAACATCAACCGAATCATGATGATATGTGGTCTTCCGAGCATTAAATATGTCTTTCCAAAAGGGTTATCGGTAAATATGTCTTGCGCAAGGAGTTAGGGGTGTCCGCGATTGCTTACTCCCATGTCCCAATACAGGGACATGGGGCACCCAGTCATATCTAGAAATGCGAAACGCCACCGTCATGGTGGCGTTTTGGCGATCTCTTGTGCTTGCGCTGGATTTGTTTCTATTTCCAGTGTAGCGAATCGAGGGGAATCAACCGGCAGATTTTTGCAGGGCATTCCCGAAGCGGGACTTATCTAAATCTGGCTGCCGTGGTCAAACTATCCTTCATTCGGATTGAAGTTCAATGTCCAGATAGGCGGTTTTGCGGCCACTTGGGCTACAGGCGCAAATTAGATAAACAGCTCCATGAGCGCATCGTCCTGTTTGCATGAGATGAGCGCGTCTTGACTCTAGACTTAGATGTCTATATAAAGACATCTGAATATGGCCAAAACCGATTCCCTGCAAGGTTCACTCGATTTGCTCGTGCTGAAGATATTGTCGCGGCGCCCGCGGCTTCACGGATACGCCATCATGGCTGCCATCGCCAATACATCCGGCGAAGTGCTGCGCGCAGAGGAGGGCTCGCTCTACCCCGCGCTGTATCGGATGGAGGAAGCGGGCTGGATTCGCGCGGAGTGGATCAAGAAAGACACCGGTCGCCGCGCCCG
>JAUTWX010000380.1 GCA_030838385.1 Acidobacteriaceae bacterium | reverse complement strand
AGTCGCAGACGGGCCACTCCGCGGTGATCTTCTTCGCAGCAGCGTCGAAGCGGAGAATCTCATTCTTGCTCTCGATGTTGTCGTAGACGTTGCCCTTGCCGTCCGCGACCGGGAACTCCGGCTTGCCGGGCAGCGGAATCGTCGCAACCACTTTCTGCGTTGTCGTATCGATCACGGTGGCGTCACTGCTGCGGCCATTGAAGGCCCACACCGTCTTCGTGACCGGCTCGTATGCAATGCCATCCGGGTTGGTGCCGGTGGGAATCGAGGTGACCGTCTTGAGCGTGCTGCGATCGAAGACGACAACCGCGTTGGCGCGCCCGTCGCTGATGTACCCGTACTTCCCTGCTGCATCCAGCGCAACGCCATGCGTGCCCTGCAGCCCGGTGATAGCCCCCACCGGTTTCCCGCTGCCTGTATCGATCACCTCAACCCGGGGACCATGCGTGACGTAGAGGCGGTGCGCCGCGGCATCCGCGACGAGATAGTCCCAGCCGCCATCGCCGCCAATCTTCCACTGCGTGACGACCCGATACGGGCCCTGCGCGCGCGCAATGGATGGGGCAGCACTGCAAACCAGCGCGGCCACGAGCAGCAACGACCGGCATACACCTCTACTTCGCAAATGGGACATGATGGCTCCGTATGGCGCAGACTGCGCCGGGGCCAAGTCTATGGTTGACAGGATTAATTCAAGCTGAAGGTGTTGTCTGCAGAGAGGGTTCGACCGGAGCAGTTGCTGCTGGTCGCACGGCGCGCGGCAGGCGCACCACCGCGGTGGTGCCGAGGCGAGGTTCGCTGTGCAGCGCGATGGTGCCGCCCGCCTTGTCCACGATGGCCTTGCAGATGGCGAGTCCCAGGCCGGTGCCACCCGTATTCCGGCTGCGCGAAGGATCGCCGCGCGAGAAACGCTCGAAGACATGCGGCAGCAACGCGGGGTCGATGCCGTCGCCATGGTCCTCGATACGCAACTCCACCATCTCGGCTTCCGGATGCAGCAGCACTTTGACTTCAGTCCGGGTTGGGCTGTGCTGCAGGGCGTTCAGCAGCAGGTTGGAGCACAGCAGCGAACACTCCTCCGCCGGCAGGAAGACAAAGGCTGGTCCGCTGGTTGCAAGCGCGATGGTGACGGACCGGACCTCCGCCATGGACTGAAATTGCTGCGCGCTGGCGACAACGGCGACGGCGAGATCTACCGTACCGGCGGCATGTTCCGCCGTGGTGAGATGTTCCGCCCGCGCCAGGGTCAGCATGCGGGCGACGATCTCCTCCATCCGCTCGCAATCCGCCAGGCTCACCTCGACGCCGGCCTCGTACTCTGCCGGCGTGCGCTGGCGCATGTTGAGCAATTGCAACGACGATTTGACGACGGCGACCGCGGTCTTCAACTCGTGCGCGGCATCACCCACAAAGCGACGCTGCTGCGAGAAAGACGACTCCAGCCGCTGCATGGCAGCGGTGAGCGCTGAGGCCAGCGGCGCGAGCTCGCGCGTCTCGACTGCACTCTCCGGCGCCTGAAAGCTCCATCGATGTATGGAGATGTTTTCCGCCTCCGCCGCAAGCTGCCGCATGGGTGCGAGGCCGCGGTGCAGCAGCCACGCCATCAACACCCCGGTGACGATGAGCAGCACAAGATTGGAGAGCGAGAAAAAGATGATCGCATTGCGCACCTGATGCCAGACGTGCGTAGTGGGTGCACCGTAGATGACGAGGATATGGCGTGGCGTGCCGCCGCCCTTATCGCCAGGATCGACCACACGCAGACCGTGTAACGCGAGCACGCGATAGTGGCGGTCGCTGATTTTCGTGTGATAGATGCGGTCTTCGTTTGAGGTCACATCGTGCGGATCGGGTCCCTGCCAGTTGGCTGACCGGCCCAGCAGGCGACCATTGCTGTCACGCACCTCGTACACATCTTCCGAAGGCAACTGCAGGCCGGTGCGGTCCAGCATCACATTGTCGCCAGGATCTTCTGCATCCTGCACCGAGCCGAGCAGCGAATCGGCGCGCCCCTGCAGCATGATGTCCAGGGAGCGCAGGTGCGCATGGCGCTCATACGCCGCGGCCAGAGCGGTGACCGCCACGGCGAAGATCAGCTCCACCAGCAGCACGGAGGAGATCAGCCGGCGCGAAAGAGAACGACGTTTCATCCGGCACTTCCTGAAGTCGAAGATGCTGGATCAACGACGAGGCGATAGCCGCGGCCGCGCAACGTCTCCACCGCCTGTTGATCGGTGTCGGCCATCAGCTTCTTACGCAGGTTGGAAATGTGCGCCTCGATGACGTTGGAGTGGTGCTCCCAGTTGTAGTCGTAGAGGTGCTCCAGCAACTCGCGCTTGGAGACGATGACGCGGGGCCGATGCACCATGTATTCGAGGATGCGGTACTCGGTGGGCGACAGATCGATGAGCCGCCCGGCACGGCGTACCGTCTGCTCCAGCGTGTTCACCTCGATATCGGCCACGGCGAGGACCGGATGCGATGCTCCCTTGCCCCGGCGGATGAGCGCCTTGGCACGCGCAATCAGCTCGCCCAGATCGAAGGGTTTGCTGAGATAGTCATCCGCGCCGGCGTTGAGCAGCTCGATGGTCGACGCGGCACCGTCCTTTGCGGTGAGGATGAGAACCGGGGTTGCGTTGTTGCGCGCGCGCAACTGCCGCAGCATCGTCAGGCCGTCGACCTTGGGCAGCATCAGGTCGAGCACGATGAGGTCGTAGCAGCCCTGCCTGGCAAGCTGCTCGCCAACCTCGCCGTCCTCCGCGCAGTCCACCGCGAAGCCGGGTCCTTCGCGCAAAGCCGCGGCGAGATTGTCCGCCAGCCGCACTTCATCTTCCACGACGAGAACACGCATCGCGATTATCTTCCTGCAGCTCATCTTAAAGGAGCGTGAAGGGCCGCAGGATGGAATGGCACAGCCTGGATTGCGTGGTTTCCATCTGCTGATAGAGAATGGCGTGCGGAAAGTAAAACGCTTAAATCTCTCCGCAGCGAAGGACTCTGGATGTCCAGGCACGAACCGCTCCCGCGACGCGCATTTCTGAAGCAGGCCGCCGGCGCGATCGGCGCTGCCACCCAGGTAGGAGGCTGGCCCACACTCGGCGAGGCCATCGATAACGAATCTCCGGCGCACATTTCATCGGCAGCAAAGGACGGAGGTTTCCCACGCGTTTTTGCCGGACGCAAGCTGAAGATGATCGCTTTCCCGCTGGGCGGCGTCGCTGCCGGCAGCGTAGCGCTGGGCGGTCGGGGGCAATTGCGCGACTGGGAGATATTCAACCGTCCGAATAAGGGCTACTCGCCGGCGTACGCGTTTCCGTCCATCTGGGCGCAGGCGGGCAATGCAAAGCCTGTCGCACGCGTGCTGGAGGCGCGCATCCTTCCGCCGTACGAGGGGCAGGATGGCCTGGGCTCGAACAACGCGCCCGGGCTGAGCCGGTTAGAGGCGGCGATCTTCACCGGCGCTTATCCGCTGGCGCACATCGCCTTTGAAGATCGAACGCTGCCCGTGACGGTGGAGCTGGAAGCCTTCTCGCCCTTCATTCCGCATGAGCCGGATGACTCCGGCCTGCCGGTGGCAATTCTGCGCTACCGCGTGACGAATCCGAAGAGCATGAGCGCAAAGGTGAGCATCGCCTGGTCGCTCGAGAATCCGGTGAAGACAGGGCCGCCGGGCGATCCCGATCCGCGGCAGAATACGTATCAGTCGAATGCGCGAATTGCCGGTTTGACGATGAGTAATCCCGCGCTGCCCGAGAGCGATCCGATGCGGGGAACGATCGCTCTGGCAGCGCTGGCGCAGCCCGGCGTGCAGGTGCAGCACTGGCGCGGCTGGCCGCAGGGACGATGGTGGAACTCGCCGATGCTCTTCTGGGACGCCTTCTCCGCCAGTGGCGAGCTGGGCGCGGAGCCGGAAGTGCGCAACGCGGTCGGCGCAGTGCTGCAGGGTGCGACGATTGCACCGCACCAGTCGCAGACCTTCACCTTTCTGCTGGCGTGGCACTTTCCCAACCGCACCCCGGAGTGGTGCGGTTGGGATGCGCCGAGGGGCAAAGGCGGCACGCGCATCGGCAACTACTATGCGACGCGCTTTGACGATGCGTGGGCGGCGGCGGACTACACAGCACAGTATCTGGAGTCGCTGGAGCGGCGGACACGCCTCTTCGCCGACGCCTTCCGCGAGAGCACGCTGCCAGCAGCGGTGAAGGAAGCAGCGAGCGCGAATCTGTCGACGCTCGCCTCCACCACTTGCTTCCGCACCGCCGATGGCGAGTTTCATGGCTTTGAGGGTGTGGACGACACCCACGGATGTTGCTTCGGCAACTGCACGCATGTGTGGAACTACGAGACGGCGACTGCATTCCTATTCCCGTCGTTTGCGCGTTCGCTGCGCAAGGCTTCGTTTGGCTATTCCATGGACGATGCGGGCGCGATGCGCTTCAGGCAAATGCTGCCGGATGGATACGACCGCTTCGGCTGGGCCGCGGCGGATGGGCAGATGGGACAGATCTTGCATGCGTATCTGGATTGGAAGCTGACCGGAGACGACGGGTGGCTGCGCGCGATGTGGCCGCGGCTGAAGAAGGCGATCGAGTTCGCGTGGGTTCCTGGCGGATGGGATGCCAATCGCGACGGCGTGATGGAAGGTGTGCAGCACAACACCTACGATGTGGAGTTCTACGGGCCGAATCCGCTGTGCGGCATCTACTATCTGGGCGCATTGCGTGCGAGCGAGGAGATGGCGCGCCGCCTGGGCGACACTTCATCCACGGCTGAGTATCACCGCCTCTTCACCCAGGGCAGCCGCTGGATCGATGCAAATCTCTTCAACGGCAAATACTACGTGCAGCAGGTGCGCGGTTTTCGCAACGATCAGATTGCTCCGCATTTGCGCGGAGACATGGGTGCGAACGAGACGGAGCATCCGGAGTATCAGATGGGCGACGGGTGCCTGGTCGATCAATTGATGGGCCAGTATCTGGCTTCCGTGGCGGGCCTGGGCGATCTGGTTTCAAGCGAACACATGCAATCCACACTCCGCGCGATCTATAACTCGAATTACAAGCGCACGCTGCTGGAGCATGACAACGTGGAGCGCACCTTCGCCCTGAACGACGAGGCTGCTGTGCTGGTGTGCAGTTATGCAGAGGGCAAGCGACCGCGGATTCCCTTTCCTTACTACGCCGAGGTCTTCACCGGCCTGGAGCACGCAACCGCCGCGATGATGATGTATGCCGACATGGTGGACGAAGGCACGGAGTACATCGCCAACACACGTGCGCGCTACGACGGCGAGAAGCGCAATCCGTGGGACGAAGCGGAGTGCGGCCACCACTACGCTCGCGCGATGTCCTCGTGGTCCAGCGTGGTTGCGCTCAGCGGTTTCGACTACGACGGCGCACAGGAGGCGGTAACAGCGGTCCCGCGAGTGTCGCATCGCGCCTTTCGCAGTTTCTGGGCAAGCGGAACCGGCTGGGGTGAGTTCACTTACGCGCCGGGCACCACCGGCGGCACTTTCTTCACGCTGCGCGTGCTCGCCGGGAAGCTGCGCTGCCGTTCGGTGAGGATCACAGCCGTGGGCAGCCGGACGAGAATGCGTGTTGGCGAGAAAGAATATTCGCATTCCGCCGCGGCCAGCGACAAGGTTACGCTATTCACCGCGGAGGAGACGATCGTGATCGGAGAAGGCGACGAGTTGCGGATCGAGGCGCGTGCATGAAGCCCACCGTCGTCTTCGTTGGCGGTTTCCTCGGTGCGGGCAAGACCACGCTGATCCTCTCTGCCGCGAGCGAGCTGAAGAAACGCGGCCTGCGCTGCGCCGCCATCCTGAACGACCAGAGCGATGCGCTGGTCGACACGCAGCTTGTGGAGTTGCAGGGTGTACCGAGCGGTGAGGTGACGGCGGGCTGCTTCTGTTGCAGGCTCTCCGATCTGACGGCGCAGCTCGAAGCGATGCTGGCGCACACGCCGGACGTAATCTTCGCCGAGCCGGTCGGAAGTTGCACGGACATCTCCGCAACCGTCCTACATCCTCTGCTCGCGCAACGTGATCTGTATCGGCTTGCACCGTTCACCGTGCTGGTGGACCCGCAGCGCGCGGAAGCGTTGATGCATGCCGACGCCGACGCGAACATCGCATTTCTCTTTCACAAACAGTTGCAGGAGGCGGATCTGGTCTGTGTCACCAAGTCGGATCTTCGTGCGAAATTTCCGGAGCTTGGCGCGCCCCACGTGCGCCAGCTCAGCGCGCGCACCGGGCAGGGTGTGGCGGCGTGGCTGGACGAGGTGCTTGCCGGAGAACTGTCCGCGCAAAAGGATGTCCTCGACATTGATTACGAACGCTACGCGCAGGCAGAGGCCGCCCTGGCGTGGCTGAATTTCCGTGCAGTCTTCGAGTCGCGCGTGCCCATATCGCCGGGGTTGCTGCTGGGACCGTGGTTCGATGGCATCGATCGCTCGTTGACCAAGGCAAACCTCCAGATCGTGCATCTGAAGGCGATTGCCGCAAGCCCGACTGGCTACGTGAAGGCAGCGATGTGCGGGAACGGACAAGAGCCGGCGATCGAGGGCGCGCTCGATGCATCGCCATCGCTGCGCCACGACATCACGCTGAACATTCGCGCGCTGGGAGAGCCGGAGACGATGGCGGCGATCGTCGAACAGGAACTTCTAGGCTTGGATGGGCATTTCGCTGAACGCAGGATGCGCTGCTTTCGCCCAGCGGCGCCGCGGCCGGAGCGGCGCGTGCTGCGCGAGCAGATCGCCGCAGTCCGCTAGCACTACAGCACCTCGCCAAGGCGCTGAATGCCCTCGCTGATCTGCGCGACCGTCAAGTTCGCATAGCCCAGCAGAAACCCTGGTCGCGGCGGCCGTCTGAGATAGTAGCCAGCGATGCCATAGATGCCCACACCCACCGCTGCGGCCTGCGCGATGATCGCCGCCTCGGAAACTTTGGCGCAGGGCCACAGCACGATGTGCGTGCCGGAACGGCTGCCGGTGATCGTCACGCGATCGCCGAGGTGCCGCTCGACGGCCGAAAGCAGCGTATCCCGAAGCTTCGCGTTCGTCCGGCGCGTGCGACGCAGGTGGCGCTCGTACGCGCCGGAAGCAATGAACTCCGCCAGCGTCTCCTGCTCCAGCACCGCCGTGTGGCGATCGGCAATCCACTTCGCCGCCACAAACGCGGAGACCAATGGCCGCGGCGCCACCACATAACCGATGCGCAGCGCGGGAAACATAGTGCGCGAAAAGGTGCCGACGTACAGCACTCTACCATCGCGATCGAGGCTCTGCAGCGGCTCCACAGGCTCGCCCTCGTAGCGAAATTCGCCATCGTAATCGTCTTCGACGATGACTGCATTCGCACGACGGGCCCAGGCCAGCAGAGCCAGACGCCGTTGCAGCGGAAGCACGGCTCCCGTCGGAAACTGGTGTGACGGCGTCACCAGCGCGAGCCTTGCTTGTTGCGGCATCTGACGCAGGTCGATGCCGTCGTGGTCCACCGGAACCGGCCGCACCCGCAGACGCGCCGCGAGCAGGACCTGGCGCATACCATGGTATTGAGGGTCTTCGACGGCAATCGTGTCGCCCGGGTTCAGCAGCAGACGAATGGTGAGATCCAGCGCCTGCTGCGAACCATTCACGATCACTACCTGCGACACGTCACAGTGGATGGCACGAGACCGACGCAGGTGCCCGGTGATGGCCTCGCGCAGGACCGGGTTACCTGCAGCGGCGCCGTAATCAAAGGAGCGCAGCGGAGCGCTCCTGGTTCGACGCAGCAGGATGCGCCGCCAGGCCGCCAATGGAAACTCATCCAGGGAGCACCTGCCGTACGCGAAGTCATAGCGCAACGCCTGTGGTACTCGGATGGGAGAGAGCCCGCCGCGAACGATGGACGTAACTGCGGTGCCGAACTGCGAGAGCCGCACTTGCGCGGAGCGGCGCGGCGTCGGCGTCGGCGACGGATGCAGATGTTCCGAAACATATGTGCCAGATCCCCGGCGCCCAGTGATAAAACCCTCAGCGATGAGCTGGTCGTACGCCTGGACAACGACGGTACGGGAAATGGAGTTCTGTTCCGCCAGTTCGCGCGTGGAGGGCAGCTCCTCGCCCGGCCGCAGCGCGCGCTCCATGATCCCGTGGCGAATCCACAGATAGACCTGGCGTGACAGAGACTCCGCTCCCCTTGTAAGTGGTATCAGCATGATGGAAAAAAGTGGACCTTTCAAAATACCAGACGCTGAGCGATCATGCGTTCATGCTGAAAAAAGCGTTCAATCTCTTTGCAATCGCGGCGCTTCTGCTGCTGGCTGCAGCGGGGCGATGGTATTGGCAGAAGTCCGTAAGCATCGTAGCGGCGCAGACCACACTTGCCAATGGACAGCACGATGGCCAGCACGATTTCGATTTCTATGTGGGCAAATGGCGCCTTCACAACCGCCGCCTGGCGCATCCTCTCAGCGGATCGACGCAGTGGGTGGAGTTCGACGGCACCTCTGTAGCGCGCAAGCTGTGGGATGGCCGCGCAAGTGTGGATGAGTTCGAAGCCGACGCTCCCTCGGGTCACATCGAAGGCATGACGGTGCGGCTGTATAACGCGGATACGCATGAGTGGAGCATCTACTGGGCCAACGGCAAAGCCGGCGCGTTCTCCATGCCGCCCACCGTCGGCCACTTCACCAATGGCCGCGGTGAGTTTTACGATCATGAAGATGTCGGCGGCAAACCGGTGTTTGTGCGGTTTCTTTGGGAGGTCCAGTCACCCAGGGAATGCCGCTGGGAGCAAGCCTTCTCCGTCGATGAAGGCAAGACCTGGGAGACGAACTGGACGATCGACTCAACTCGAATGGAGGGCCCAGCGCTTTGACGGATCGCGCAACGGTGCGCCGCCTGCCACAGCGCGGGGCGTATGACTCGAAGACCATCCACGCTATCCTCGATGCCGGCTTTCTCGCGCACGTAGGATTTTGCATCGACGGACAACCATTCGTTATCCCGACACTCTACGGCCGCACGCGAGATGCGGAAGGACCGGATCGCTTGTATCTGCACGGCTCGGCGGCGAGCCGCATGCTGCGTGAACTCTCTACCGGTGTGCCGGCCTGTGTCACGGTGACGCATGTGGACGGCATCGTGCTCGCGCGATCCGCATTTCACCACTCCATGAACTACCGCTCCGTCGTCGCCTTCGGAATGGCACGCAGCATCGAAGACATCCAGGGAAAGGTGGAAGCACTGCGCGTGATCTCCGACCACCTGATTGCCGGCCGCTGGAACGA
>JAUTWX010000364.1 GCA_030838385.1 Acidobacteriaceae bacterium | reverse complement strand
GGATGCGCCAGCGCAGCCGGCGAATAAATCCATTCCAATCCGTGCGCGGCGAGTGGCAGAGTGCGAAAGAACGGTGACCCCGCCGCCATGGGATGCACCGACGATCCGAAGTCGTGCCGGAAGCCTGACAACGTGAGTTCCAGCGTCCGTGCGCCGCCGCCGGCAACCGCCTCCGCCTCGTACACCGTAACTGCCATGCCGGCCTGGGCCAGCGTGATGGCGGCCGCCAGCCCGTTCGGACCCGCACCCACTACTGCGGCATTTTTGGCAGATCCCGGCACGGCAAAACCCTCGTCGCAAACCAGTTCCGCCGCAAGTCTAACAAGCGTCCCTTGAATCCTGCTGCGAGGCCGCGCGTCTATAGTTGTGAGGGGTTCGGTTAGGGCGTTCCAGAGAGGGGTGTGCTATGGGCCGGAATGACTGCGGGAACGCAAGACGGAGTTGGCCGATCGTGATTGCGGCCGGAATGGCGGTATCCGCTCTCCCCGCCTTTGCGCAGCACGCCGCAACCGGGCATGCATCCACCGGACATATTGTCGCAACACGCCCCATGGCGCCAGGCCGTTCCGTGGGCGGTCCTGTTCGCAGTGGCCCGCGATTGGGCACAATTCATCCAAATTCGTTCGGATCCAGTTCAGCCCCGCCGCCCTCCTGGGAGCTACCCAAAAATGTGACCCCGCACTGGGAGATACCGTCGAACATCCATGTGCAGCCGAATCCCGTTCAGGGCAACCGGCTATCCCACGGCAGGCTCGGCAACGGCGTCGGCTATGTGGGGCTTCCCTACTACGTCGACCCCATGGCATTTGTGGACGCGGACACTGGGGACGACACCGGAACCGACGCCGGGCAGCAGGCTCAACCCGGCGCCCCGGGGGGCTATGCCCCGCAAGCGCCCTATGCCGAGGCGCCTTATGATCAGGGATATGCGCCACCACCGCCGCGCGCTCCCTATGCTCCGGACGGCAACCCACCTCCGCCGCAGAACAATGCGCAGAGCCCGGCCCAGAGCGCCGCTGCCCAAAGCGATGGCCTCGATCATCCTGCGGTGACGCTGGTCTTCAACGATGGCCGGCCGCCGGTGAAGGTGCACAGTTACGTGCTTACCGGCTCCTCCGTCTTTGTCGCGGAAAATGGCCATCAGCGGGTCATCCCGGTGGCCGATCTGGACCTGCCGGCGACCGTCGCCCAGAATCGCGAAGCTGGTGTGGATTTTGAGCTGCCTGGCCGTCAGGTCCGATAGACTTCGAGCTGCACCGTGGGGAATTCGATGGCTGCGCCCGTCTCTGCACGATAGCGATCCAGCTTCTGCCTGAGGCGCGATAGCGTTTCGCCCTCAGTCAATCCTTCACAGAGAAAGCCGTTGATTTCCGGCACACGGGCCTCATACCCGTGATCAAGTCGTTCCAATTCAACACGATACACCGTCATTGTATGGGTTAACCCTCTTTCCGCCAGAGGCGGCAAACCCACCCAGCATGCCTGCCCGTGCTAGCGCCTGGGAATAACACCGTTGAGTCACCGCCCGACCAGAATGGTGACGAATGCTGAGCCTTCGTTTCCCAGTTTTTGATTGAAAGGACAGGCGGGCTGGCGCTTTCGATGTCTAACGATGCTGCGGTAGAAAGAAGCTGACTACTCCCACTCAATAGTGCCGGGTGGCTTCGACGTTATGTCGTAGACCACTCGGTTGATGCCGCGAATCTCATTCACAATGCGGCTCGACATCCGCTTCAGCACATCGTACGGCAGCGGCACCCAATCCGCCGTCATGCCATCCTCCGAATGCACCGCGCGGATCGCGCATGTGTACGCGTAGGTGCGCTGGTCGCCCATCACGCCGACGCTCTTCACCGGCAGCAGCACGGCGAACGACTGCCAGATCTGCCGGTAAAGTCCCGCCGACTTGATCTCATCGACGACGATCTCGTCCGCCTCCTGCAGCAGCGACACGCGCTCGGCCGTTATCTCGCCAAGGATGCGCACTGCAAGCCCCGGCCCAGGAAACGGCTGCCGTTCCAGAATCTCTTCCGGCATGCCGAGATCGCGGCCAATGCGCCGCACTTCATCTTTGAAAAGGTCACGCAGCGGCTCGATCAGCTTCAGCTTCATCGTCTCCGGCAGGCCGCCGACGTTGTGGTGGCTCTTGATGGTCTGCGACGGCCCCTTCACCGAGGAACTCTCGATCACATCCGGATACAGCGTTCCCTGCACCAGGTAGTCCACGCCGCCCGTCGTAGCGGAGATGCGGTGCGCCTCATCGTCGAACACTGCGATGAATTCATTGCCGATCGCCTTGCGCTTCGTCTCCGGATCGGTCACACCCGCAAGCTTGGCCAGAAAGCGCGTGCTTGCGTCGACCGCGACAACATTCAACCCCAGCTTGTCGCGCATATTCTGCTGCACCTTGAAGAACTCATTGCGCCGGAGCACGCCGTTGTTCACAAAGACGCAGGTAAGCTGATCGCCGATTGCGCGGGCGACCAGCACGGCCGCCACTGATGAATCAACGCCACCGGAGAGCGCGCAGATGGCGTGCGCATCGCCAACCTTCTCCTTGATTGCAGCCACCGTGCTCTGCACAAAATGCGCAGGTGTCCAATCGGCCTTCGCATTGCAGATGCGGAAGAGAAAGTTGCGCAGCAGCGCCGTTCCCTGCCGCGTGTGGTGCACCTCAGGATGAAACTGAACCGCCCAGATGCGCTTCTCCGGATTCGCAATGCCCGCCACCGCATTCGCGGTCTTCGCTGTCAGATGAAAGCCGGGCGGCAGCTCCAGCGCCTCATCTCCGTGTGACATCCACACCGTCAGGTCCGCAGGAAGGCCCTCGAACAAAGGGTTCTTGTCATCGACAATGCGGACCTCGGCGTGGCCGTACTCGCGCTTCTCCGCCGAGCGCACCTTCCCGCCCAGATGATGGGTAATGAACTGCAGCCCATAGCAGATGCCCAGGACCGGCACACCAAGTCCGAGCACCTTCACGTCGGCCGGCGGCGCATCCGCGTCATACACCGAACATGGCCCTCCGGAGAGCACAATGCCGATGGGCTTGTATGCCTGAATTTCAGCGAGAGATGCCGTGCAAGGCAGCACGGCGGAGAAGACGTTCTGTTCGCGGATGCGGCGCGCGATTAACTGTGTGTACTGCGAGCCAAAGTCCAGAATGACGATCGACTGGGTGTCCACGTTACATGTTACCCCGAAGTTTCTGCCTGCACTGGCAGAACTCCACGAATGCCGCGAGCCGCGCGACCTGGAAGAAGTCCGAAGCCGCCAGATACCACACCCCCACTGCCGCCCACCACAGGTAGAGCGCGTTGCCGCTCATCTGCACCTCGAAGGGCAGCGGGATCGCGGAGAAGACCATCGCCAGCACGATGAGCGCGAGCTTCACGATGCCGAGCACCAGGTTCACCTCCATCAACTGCATGGCCAGCGACCCCAGACGCGCGCTGCCCGCGACCGCGGACGGCAGGCTGCGATTGTCCACAATAACCAACACACCCGCGATCGACAGTATCCAGCTCCACAGCGCCCACACGATGAAGGAGCTGATGGAAAGGCAGATGAGCCAGGCCGCAAAAGCGACCAGGCTTGGCTCCGCGCCGGGTGGCAGATGCGTGATGGTCCGGGCCGCCGCCCAACGCACCATAACGAACCACGCGAGCCAGGTTAGGGTCAGTGCGCAGACGCGCAGCAACTGCAACAGACAAAGAGATACCGTACGGAAGCGACTTCCCGGTGCCAGCGCGCGCAGGACAAAGGCTCGACCGATGCCCGATGCGATGGCCCAGCCCACCATCAGCAAGGGCGCGGCCCAGCGGGCAAGTTCGAGCGCTGCCGGCAGAATCGCGTGATAGGACGCGCGGACAATCTGCGCGGCTATCACCGGCTGCTGCAGTGAGAACTCTTCGATACCCGTGTGAGCAGCGAAGAGAACCGTGAGCAGCCGCCGCGCACAGACGGAGAGTAATAGCAGAGCAGGAATGCCGAAGAGCCAGCGCCACGCCAACTCACGCGCAATCAGTCGAGGTCGTCGCCAGCACTGCGCCTGGGTCTGAAGCAGCGATTGTGTTCCGTGCACATGCTTTAACTCGGGCGGCGTTCCCACACCTAGCGAACCACAAAATTGATCAGCTTGCCCGCAACCACGATCACCTTCACGACCGTCTTGCCCGCAAGCGCGGCCTGCAGCTTCTCATCCGCGCGTGCCGCCGCTTCAAGGACCTCCCGCGACGCCTCTACCGGAACCCTGATCAACCCGCGCAACTTGCCATTGATCTGCACCGGAACTTCGATCTCTTCCTCGCGTGCCAGCGCTTCATCGAACTTCGGCCACGCATGGCGCAGGATTCCATCCTTGCGCCCAATCTGCTCCCACAACTCAGCGGAAAGATGTGGCGCGAAAGGGGCCAGCATCAGGATCAGCGACTCGAGAATGCTCGCAACCGTCGCCGCCGGAATCTTGCCCTCTGCAATCGCCGCATCCGCCGCGGTGAGCTCATTCACCAGCTCCATGATCGCAGCGATCGAGGTATTGAAATGCCAGCGGCCGCCGAAGTCCTGCGTGATCTTGCGGATCGTCTGGTGCAGCTTGCGCAGCAGCGCCGTTGCGGCTGATGACGATTCGGCTGCAGGCGATGCACCGCGTGTCAGCGCCGCATGCCGCATCACGAAGCGATAGACGCGCGAGAGGAAGCGGCTGACACCTGCGACGCCGTCCTCCTGCCAATCCAGATCGCGGTCCGGTGGTGCGGCAAAGAGCGAGTACATGCGCGCAGCGTCCACTCCGTAGCGTGGGATCATCTCGTCCGGCGACACGACGTTGCCCTTCGACTTCGACATCTTCGCGCCATTCTTGATCACCATCCCCTGCGTGAAGAGCCGCGCGGCAGGCTCGTCGTTCGTGATCAAACCCAGATCGCGCATCACCTTGGTCCAGAAGCGCGAGTAGATCAGGTGCAGGATGGCGTGCTCTACGCCGCCGATGTACTGGTCGATGGGGAACCAATACGCCACCGCTGCGGTATCGAATGGCGCGGTCGCATCCTTCGCGCTGGTGTAGCGGTAGAAATACCATGAGGAATCGACAAAAGTGTCCATCGTGTCCGTCTCGCGCCGCGCCGGACCGCCGCACTTCGGACAAATGGCGTCCACAAACTCCGGCAGCTTCGCCAGCGGCGAGCCACCCTCCTGCGTAATCTCGACATGCTCCGGCAGCAGGACCGGCAACTGATCGTTCGGCACTGGCACAATGCCGTCCTTCGCGCAGTAGAGCATCGGGATCGGCGTCCCCCAGTAGCGTTGGCGGCTCACCCCCCAGTCCTTCAGCCGGAACGTGATCGTGGCCTCGCCAAAGCCCTTCGCCTTCGCGAAGTCCGTCATCTTCCGCTGCGCATCGGCACAGCTCAGGCCAGTCCACTCGCCGGAATCAACCAGCACTCCCTCTTCTGAGACAAACGGCAGCGTCGCGGCCGTCTCAGTGGGAGTTCGCTCTTGAATGACCTGCTTGATCGCCAGCCCGTACTTGGTCGCGAACTCGTAGTCGCGCTCGTCGTGCGCGGGCACAGACATGATCGCGCCCGTCCCGTAGTCCAGCAGCACGTAGTTCGCCGCCCACACCGGCACCCGTTCCTGCGTGAATGGATTGATCGCATAGTGTCCGGTGAAGACGCCGTGCTTCTCGATCCCACCCACGTCATTCGCTTCACGGGCGAGACTCTGCTGGTCGATCAGTGTAGAAACCTGCTTCGCCAATTCCGCATCCTGCTCCGCAAAGGCGCGGATTAGCGGATGCTCCGGCGCAAGCTGCAGGCTGGTCGCGCCATAGATGGTATCGACGCGTGTGGTGAAGACCTTCACCACATCGTTGCGGCCTTCGATCGCGAACCCAACCGTCGCGCCCTTACTGCGGCCAATCCAGTTGCGCTGCATGGTCCGCACGCGCTCCGGCCAACCGTCCAGCTTGTCCAAGCCCTCCAGCAACTCCTGCGCATACTGCGTCGTCCGCAGGAACCACTGCTCCAGCTCGCGCTGCTCCACCAGCGTGTCCTCATGCCGCCAGCAGTAGCCATCGATCACCTGCTCGTTGGCCAGCACCGTCTGGCACTCCGGGCACCAGTTCACTTTGCTGTTCTTGCGGTATGCCAGTCCCCGCTCGTACATGCGCAGGAAGAACCACTGGTTCCAGCGGTAGTAGTCGGGGAGGCACGTCGTGACCTCGGTGGCCCAGTCGTAGCCCAGGCCTAGGCGGTCCATCTGCACTCGCATCTGCGCAATGTTCTTCTGCGTCCACTCGCGTGGCGGCGTATTGTTTTTTAGCGCTGCATTCTCCGCCGGCAACCCGAAGGCGTCCCAGCCCATGGGGTGCAGCACGTTGTAACCCTGCATCCACATGTAGCGCGCCAGCGCATCGCCAATGGCGTAATTGCGCACGTGCCCCATGTGCAGTTGGCCGGAGGGATAGGGCAGCATCTCCAGCACGTAGTACTTCGGCTTGCGGCTGGTCGCCGGCTCGGCCGCGTAGAGCTGCGGTTGTGCAGCCCAGCGCGCCTGCCAGCGCGTCTCGATCTCCGCCGGGTCATAACGGATCTCGGGGCGTACCTCGACCGTGGAGGCTGAAGGATGATCGGAAGGCGCGGCGCTCGCGTCCGCGCGGGGCGTCTCTTGCTGGAATGCCATGTGTACTTAGGATTGTATCGCTGCGGCCGGGGCTATTTCGCCGCAGCAGGCTTGCCCACCAGCGACTTCAGCACGTTGACGTTGCGCGCGTCATCGCCCGGCTCATCCACCGGCGTCTCGGCAACAAAGGCGCAGTGCCGGAAGCGTGCGTCGTTCAGGATGCGCCGGAAGGCCGCGACCCCGATCGTGCCCTCGCCGATATGCTCGTGCCGGTCCAGCTTGGAGCCTCGCGGCGCCTTCGCGTCGTTCATGTGCCACACCCGTACCGTGTCGAAGTCGATGAGCCGATCGATCTGCCCCACCGTCTCTTCGTACCCGCCGCCGGTCACGATGTCATAGCCGGCCACGTGGCAGTGACACGTATCCAGGCATGCGCCCACGGGCGCGATGCGGCGCAGGTGCTCCACCAGTTCGCCCACCTGCTCGAAGTTCGAGCCCAGCGAAAACTCCGCGCCCGCCGTGTTCTCGATCAGCACGCGGAAGTCGCATTCCTGCCACGCCACTCCATCGAGCGCGCGCTCGATTGCCTCTGCCGCGCGCAGCAGACCTGCCTCGCGCGTCATCCCACGCCATGACCCCGGATGCAGCACCAGGTATTCCGCGCCCAGCGCCAGAGCGCGGTCGATCTCACCGCGAAGCGCAGCGACCGAGTTCTTCCAGACATCCTCTGACTGCGCCGCCACATTGATCAGGTAGCTCGCATGAATCACCAACGGACTCACGTCGAAGCGCTCACGCAGCTCGCGCATCTTCGTGCAGTGGTCTTCGGAAATCTTCCCAGGCCGCCACATCCGCGGGCTCGACGAGAAAATCTGGAAGGTATTCGCGCCGATCTCGTGCGCGCGCTCCGCCGCCCGAAAGACGCCGCCCGCGGTTGAGAGGTGCACACCCACGCGCGGCCTGGAAGCTGCGCCGGCCGCTGCATTCCCGGTCGTCTCGGTCACGGCGTTTCCTGCAGGTTCTGCCGGGCACGCCACAACGCGCCCTCTGTCGGATCGACCGCGTTCGGCAACACCTGCGTGCCGGGATGCTCCCGCTCGATCTCGGCCATCATGGCATCGCGCACCGTTGCAATGTTCTCCAGCACGCTTCCGGTAAACGCCACGCGCAGCGGCGCACCGGGCTCCAGCGCCAGCACCTTGCGCAGCGCCAGTGAGGCATCCTCTCCCAGGGCGCGTCCGCCTCCCAGCAGCACCGACTGCGCCAGGCCATTGCCATCTGTGGCGGCCTCCACCACAGCGCGGGTCAGCGCCGCGAAATCCGGCGGCGGAACGGAATGCGCGATCTCAACCACCTGCTCCAGCGTCTCCGCCTTCCACTGCGCAGCCAGCCCGGTCAGCAGCTTGCTGCTGCCCTGCTCATCGTGCTCGCGAATCGCTGCACGCAGCGCTCTCAGCCCGATCCAATGGCCTGATCCCTCGTCGGCCAGCAGTGGCCCCCAGCCACCAACGGTCACCAGTTCGCCCTTCGCGGTGCGGCCCAGCGTGTTCGAGCCGGTGCCGGCCATCACCAGCACACCCGCTCCGCCCGGAAAGGCTGCGTCCAGCGCAATCTCCACGTCGCCGCACACTACCAGGTCGCCGCGCAGCATGGGACCCAGCGTCTGCCATATCCAGCCGGTCACGGTGGATATGGTGTTCCCCGCGGTCCCCACACACGTGGATGCAACTTCTGTGATGGGCACGCCGCTGCTCTTTGCGACATCGTTCAGTAGCGCGCGCAGATTCGCCTCAGCAACGGCCGCGGAAACCCGCATCACCTTGATGCTGCCGCTCTTCGCGCGACCCAGAACGCGCTCGTCGTCGGCCAGCGCAGCGCGCGTGCTGGTGCCCCCGGCATCCAAGCCCAGAAAATATGTCATGCGATTTTCATCATAGCGGCTTGGTCGGAGCCACTAATGGGCACCGGCAAGCGCCGGCTCCAGGACGGCTGCGCTGCCGTCGATGGCCGGCGCGTCTAATCCTAGAATCTCCGCCAGAAACGGGTAGACGTTCACGTTTTCAAATGGCTTCAACGTCGCGCCCTTCCGTATATCCGGCCCCTCGGCATAGAAGATCGCGCGCATCTCCGGCACGATGTGCGGATCGTAACCATGCACGCCTTTGTTTGGAGGATGGTCCCGTGCGGAGTCGGCTGGCCCGTGGACGCGAATCGAATAAGGCCCCGTCGCCACCACCACTGGATCGCCGATGCGCGGCTCACCCGTATAGTCCAGCTCCGCTGGCATCCTGTCGCGCCGGTACACCTTGAACTTGTTGCTGACGATGCGCAGCTTCGCGTACAGCTTTGCCGCTGCCGCCTCCGAATCCGGATACATCAACGCTCCCGCCGTCTCCACTCCGGTGAAATCCGCATACTGGTCCAGATCGATCCACCCGCCCTGCTCCGTAGCCATCCCATGGTCGGAGACCACCACCAGATCGATCGGCAGATGCAGCTTCGCCAAATGCGCGCGCAGCGTGCCGATCACGCTATCGACGTGCCGCACCGCCGCGCGCGTCTCCGGCGCGTCCGGCCCGTACTCGTGACCCGCGTGGTCCACCTCCGCGAAGTACAGCGTGACTAAGTGCGGACGCTTCGCAGGCGCCAGCTTCAGCCACTCCACCACCTGCTCCACGCGCTCTTCGTCCGGCACCTTGTCGTCGTACTTCAGGTAGTAGCTGGGCCGCGCTCCCGCGATCTCGGCCTCCGACCCCGGCCAGAAGAAGCACGCCGCGCGCATGCCCTGCTTCTCCGCCAGCGACCACAGCGGCACCCCGCGATACCAGCTTCCATCCGTCACCGCCTTCGCATCGTTGAACGCATAACGTTCCTTCCGCTGCGGGTCATAGAAGCTCATCGCCACGATGCCATGATGCTCCGGAAACAGTCCGGTCACCAGCGTGTAGTGATTGGGAAACGTGACCGAGGGATACGCAGGCAGCATGCCGTCTGACGCGGTAGCGCCGTCCTTCGCAATCGCATCCAGATGCGTCGCCCCGTAGAGCTTCGCGTAGTCGTAGCGAAAGCCGTCGATCGAGACCAACACGACATAATGCTTCGCAAGCTGCTCTGCACGATTGTCAGCGTTTGGAACCTCGACGACCGGCGCCTTCGCATGTGGCGCGCCATGCGCAAACGGCGGTAAAGCGGGAAGAAGAAGCAGCGCAAGCAGCAGGCGACGCATGCCTTGAAACTACATCAGGAGCACGCCTGTCTGCAGATCGCTTTGCGCACGGCTGGCCGGACACTTGGCGGCCGGCCATCACTTTACAAAGCAAGCTCGGACGCCCCGGCCGCGGCCTGGCAGAGATAGATATCCGCGTCGATGGCGGCATGCCCGAGATACGCCGCGTGGATCCCCTCGCGGAACGCCTCGGCCTGCGCGGCTTCGATCAGATTGACGGTGCAGCCGCCAAAGCCGCCGCCGGTCAGCCGCGCTCCGATGACGCCGGGTTGTGCCGCCGCCAACTCCACCAGCAGGTCCGCCTCGGGGCAGCTTGCGGCGAAGTCGTCGCGATAGCTGGCGTGTGCCTCTGCCATGAGCTGCCCCATGCGCCGCAGGTTGCCGGAAGCGAGTGCTGCCGCGGCCTCTTCCACCCGCGCATTTTCCGTGATGATATGGCGGCAGCGGCGAAACGCATTCTCCGACATCGAAGTACGCGCCTTCTCCAGATCCGCAAGCGTCGCGTCGCGCAGCTCCCATCTTTCCGTTCGGACTGCCGGGTTCGCAGCCCGCAGCGCATTGCTTCCTTCCTCCACCTCGGCGCGGCGCTGGTTGTACTCGCCCCCTGCGTGGGAGTGCTTGACCATGGAGTTGCAGATGACCAGCCGCACATCCGCCGGCAGCGGCACCGCCCGGGAGCTCAGATCGCGCGTGTCGATCACCAATGCGTGGTCCTTCACTCCACAGCAGGCGATGTACTGATCCATGATGCCGCTCTGTGCACCCACGAATCCGTTCTCTGCCTTCTTGCAGGCAAGCGCCACATCGGTCAGTGGCGTCGACTTTCCCGCCAGCGCCAGCGCGGCAAACGCAACCGCAACCTCGATCGAGGCAGACGAGCTCAGCCCCGCGCCCAGTGGAACATCGCCCTTCAGCGTCATGGTGAACTGCGGCGCCACCACTCCCGACTGCCGCAGACTCCACAACACGCCGGCTGGATAATCCGTCCAGTCGTGCTTTGGCTTCTCGGGAAGCGCGCTCGCATCGAACTGAAACTCCTTCTGAAAATCAACCGAGCGGATGACGCTCGCGCTCCCCTGGGCCGGGCTCACCACCGCGACCGTGTTGAAGTCAATCGCCGCTGGCATCACCAGACCGCCGGTGTAATCCGTGTGCTCACCGATAAGATTCACGCGCCCCGGAGCCTGGAAGGCGTGCTCCGCGGCTCCGAAACGTTCAGAGTGCTGGCGCAGCAGGGGCTCAATCGCGACCATGGGCCCTCCTCGCACGCGCGCGCTTCTTCACCTCGATTTCGTCTCGCGTGCCCAGCCGGAAACGAAGCGCCCATGCGCGTCCATCCCCTGGCCCGACCCGCCAGGCCGTGCCGTCGCATTCGGC
>JAUTWX010000331.1 GCA_030838385.1 Acidobacteriaceae bacterium | reverse complement strand
GCCGACAAGCTGCGCGTGGAACGCGAGATCGAACCGGAGACGCTGGAGGTGATGGTGCCCAGCATGGTGCTGCAACCGCTGATTGAAAACAGCATCAAGCACGGACTGGAGCCGCGCCTGGAAGGCGGTACGGTGACGCTGCGCAGCCGGGTGCGCGATGGCAGGCTGGTGGTGGACGTGGAAGACGATGGCGTAGGCATTATGCCGGCGCGCGCGGCGGCAGTGGGGGCGGTCTCAGCGCAGAGTCGGTCCGGCAATGGCATCGGGATAAAGAACGTACGCGAACGGCTTGAAGTGCTCTACGGCGGCGAGGCGCGCTTCGAGGTGGAAAGCCGCCCTGGTCGCGGCACGCGCGTGACGCTGGAGATGCCGATGATCTATTACGCGACGGATGGATCTGCGGGGACGTCGGCTTGATTCAGCGTGATGGCTGCTGCAGCACCTGCTCGTAGTAGCTCTCGTAGAGCGGGATGATGCGGGAGGCACAGAAGTGGTCCTGCGCCGTCTGCCGCGCGGCCGCGCCCATTGCTTCCAGCCGCTGCGGATCGTTCAGCAATCCAATCGCGCACTGCGCCATAGCTTCGACATCCCCGACAGGTAAGAGACAGCCGGTGACGCCGTCTTCGATGAGCTCCGGTACGCCACCGACACGGGTCGCGATCGCGGGAACGCGGCAGGCCATCGCCTCCAGCGCCGCCAGCCCAAACGATTCGAGCTCGCTCGGCATCAGCATCAGGTCGGCGAGCGGAAGCAGCTCAGTCACGCTGTCCTGCTTGCCGAGAAAATGCACGCGGTCGCGTATGCCGAGGCTGAAAGCGAGCATCTCGGCCTGCGAGCGGTCCGGGCCGTCACCCACGAGCATGAAGTGTGCGGGAATTTCTTTTGCCACGCGTGCGAAGATCTGCACGCAGTCGGTGACGCGTTTGACGGGGCGAAAGTTGGAGAGATGGATCAAAAGCTTTTCGCCCTCTGGCGCCCAGGCTTTGCGCGCCTCGGCACGCGCGGCCGCCTCCATGGGTGTGTAGACGTCGCAGTTCACGAAGTTGGGGATGGCTTCGATAGGGCGCTTGATGGAGAAGTCGGCGAAGGTTTTATCGCGCAGATACTTCGAGATGGCAGTGACGCCGTCGCTCTGTTCGATGCCGAAGCGTGTGATGGGCAGGTATGAAGGATCCATGCCGACCAGCGTTACGTCGGTGCCGTGCAGTGTTGTGATGAAGGGCAGGCGGCGCCCTTGCACGGCGCACATCTGGCGGGCGAGAAGTGCGCTGATGGCATGCGGAATGGCGTAGTGCACGTGCAGGAGATCGAGATCGTAGTAGGTGGCTACTTCCGCCATGCGAGTCGCCAGCGCGAGCGAGTAGGGCGCGAATTCAAAGAGCGGATAGTTCGTGACGGGCACCTCGTGATAGAGGATGTCGCGCTCGCGGCCACCCAATCGAAAGGGCTGGGAATAAGTGATGAAGTGCACCTGGTGACCGCGTGCTGCCAGCTCAATGCCGAGCTCGGTGGCGACGACGCCGCTGCCGCCGTAGGTGGGATAGCAGGTGATGCCGATCTTCATGGGCTGTACCCTGTCCGCCTTCTTGAAAGTAGTGGCTGATTGGACGCGGCGCCGCAGCGCCACGATTCAGCTTGTGAACTCACCGTAGTGCATAAGATCAATGCGGGGCAGGTCCCCAGGAGGGCTTTCGAGTGCATGGAGCAGGGCCACACGCTCTGTGTCGCGGGTGGTGACGAGGCGCGTACCCGCGCGACGCAGCGCGCCATCGACGTAGCCGGGATGGCAGACCAGCTCCCAGGTGCCTGGCGGCATATTCCGCAGCAGGCGGAGGACATACGCCGCGTCGAAGGTGCCGGTGGCGAGCACGCCGAGTGCGCCGTCGGTGGTACGCAGCCGCGCGGCACGCACGGCGCGCAGGAACTGCTCGCGAAACAATCGCAGCGTGCGGACCTGCAGACGGCGGGTCCGGGGGGCCTTCTCTGTAAGGCGAAGCGACCAGTCTGGCTCGAAAGGGTTTCGGATGGCCGGCACATTGCACGCGCGCGCGGCGCGAATGAGCGGCCCGAGCACGCGCGGAAACATATGCGTGTGCTTGTGGGTGTCCAGGTGGGTGACGGTGATGCCGGCGGCCTGAAGCTGGCGAATCTGCGCAATGGCTTCACGCTCAATCTCGCGGGAGGCGATGCGGCCGCCGAAGAGGTCCACCATGAACGTGGTGAGGCTGGAGCGCAGGCGTCCCTCCGGCGCAAGGGTAGGGAGTTCCGCCGGATGCAGCTCCGGCCGGCCATCCACGAGGACGACATGGCATCCCACGCCGAGCGAGGTCTGCACGAAGGCGGAGTGCACCGCTTCGCGAAAGGCGCCGCCTGTCGCCATGAGCGTGGCGGAGGGCAGCACTTCAGCCGCGTTCAGTTCCAGGACGGCGCGGTTCACGCCTTCCGTCAGACCAAAATCATCGGCATTGATGATGAGGCGGCGCTCCGCCGGCTGCGGGGTATCCACGCCACGAGTCTAGCAAGGGCCGGAGTGCTAGCGGAGCGTGGCATTGACCCGATAGCGGCGCTTCCATAGACTCGGGAGAGCCTCCACGCAACAGCAACGGCGTCGATGGGCGGATAGCTCAGTTGGTTAGAGCGCCTGCCTTACAAGCAGGATGTCGGGGGTTCGAGTCCCTCTCTGCCCACCATCATCCTTTCTGATTTCTTTGGTAAACGCCGCAGGCCTTATGAATAAAGGCGATTTGCAATGTTCACGATTTCGTATGAAACGCATACAGCGCACGTTGTACGGCTTCTGGAACACTTTTTTCGTACAATGAGACTGTCGTCGTACAAACCAATAGGAGTTAACGAATCAGTACAGTAGACGCCATGGGTACAGCCATCAACCGAGCTGTCACGTGGTGTGCATGGAGAGCGTGAGCGTTCAGAGTCGCGTGCGGCAGCGGCTTCGTGGCTGCCCCCGCTAGGCGGTCTGCTTTTGTTCCAGCCAGTCAGCCGCGCGTCCCGGATCAACTCGAACCGAGCCGCCGATTTTATAACCGGGCAGTCTGCCTGCCTTGATGAGTGCAGTAACCTGCCGTTCTGAGACTGACAAGAGAAGTGCCAGTTCTTTAGGGCGAAGGGCCGTCCTGCGAGTACGGAGTTGCGAAATGATGGTGGTATCCGCGGATCGTTCGCTGCCAACCGTCATAGAAGCGTTTGCTTTCCTCATTTAGGCTAATCAACCTCCGAGTCGCGCGCTCGTCTGCTTGAGAAACTGCGCAGTCATCGTCCTCAACCATCACGATGGCCTGGTGACTATCTAACGGTTGCTGGGTTCCGTCAAATTGCATTAGCTTCTTGTGCAATTCATAGCGAAGGCTGCACATATCTGAGTGGTCTAGTGACTCAGCATTGCGTAGGCAATGACCGCGTTGTACGTAGCGTGCATGAGAGCAGCGGTGGCGGTTGAGTTCGATCGCCACCGCAAAAGCGCATACAGCATTCCCATGCCGAAAAACACAAGCCACGGAATACCGATAATCGTCGTGTGTGCCAATGCAAAGAGCACGGAAGAGGCGGCGATCGACAGGGCGGTCCACCACTGGGCCAAGGCGCTGATGGAACGGGCAGTCACGTAGATTATGGAAAAAGCCGCACCGCGGAAAATCACTTCTTCCATGATTGGGCCAACCGTGACGCCGTAGAGCAGCCTTCCTGGGGCATCAGTACCCGGCGACAATCCCGCAACTCGAATAATCCAGATGACAACAAGTGCGCCGAGTATTCCCACAGTTGGCACATATGCCCACCAAATTCGATGACGGGGACGTATCCAGCCAAGGTAGGCGAAGAGCTGTCCTTTTTCCACGCAAGCATAGAGAAGCACCGAGACCAACAACGCGGCAGCAACGCATGCCTGCGGGCTGGCTTTCCAGATGTCCGGTAGGTACAACAGCCTTGCAATCAACGCGACGGCGAGAACAGCGGTGACCTCGACGTAGTTGGGCGTTGACTCGAGGAGTCGGGAAAAGGCGCGCCGCAGGA
>JAUTWX010000325.1 GCA_030838385.1 Acidobacteriaceae bacterium | reverse complement strand
AGGAGGTGTTCAACGCATTCGAACGTCGCGAACAGTTACGCTAGCCATCCACAATTCCGCAACGATCGCCACGCATGGGCCATCACCGCCGAGGCCCGGCGCATCATACGCGCCGGGCCCCGTTCTTGCCGTTTTTACCGGACCTTCAGGCTGCTTCGGGCACAGCCTGGATCGCTCTCCGGGCCGCAGGCGCGATCTGCGCCCACACCTTCTCCGCTGTCTGCTTCTCCTGTTGCTGGATCTGCCGCGCCAACTCATGGGTGCGCCCGTCCCCTGCTAATCGCGCGGCCTGCGCCAGAGACTCGTACATCGCTACCTCCGCGTTCTCCACCGCGTACGCCATCATCAGGTCCTGCGTCTGCCGCTCGAACTTGTCATGGCCAATTTGCGCAATCTTAGGCGCTAGGTTGAACATATGTGCCAGGAAGCTCTTGATCGTCGAAGTCGACCCGCCCAACTCTTCCAGACGCTGCGTCAGCTGCGTGTACTGTTGTTTTGTCTCTTCGGCATGCTGGCGGAACAGCGCTTGCACCGTGGAACCTTCGCTCTCCTCGCTGAACCCGAGAAGCTGGGTTTCAAAGCTCTTTTCCGCGGCGATTGCATCTTCAAGGTAGCGGGCGAGCACCTCTTCTGCCGATTTGCCCTTTTCGAGTTCCGCCTGAAACGAAGCGGCAGCACTTTGTGGCAGAATATCCCACACCTGGGCATAATCGTCGCGCTCTTCGCCTTGCAAGGTTCGAGCCAGGGATACGACATCCAGCGCCCGGCCTTCCGCAGCAGCCGTTGCCAGCGATTCATACATGGCCATTTCCGCCGCAGCCGCCGCGAAAGTCACCATCAGGTGCTGCGTATTCTTCTCCGCCGCGCCCTGACCGAGTTGGGCAGAAAGCGGCGTAAACGCAAGCATCTCGGCAAGGATTGTCTTGCTTTCCGATGGGCTTCCACCGCGGGTCTTCAACAACGCCTCAAGCCGCTCATGCTGAGTCTTCGCCTTCGCCGAGGCAGACGAGAGCAGGGACTGCACGGTCGTTTGTTCGCCGGTTTTGCCAAAGGTGCGCAAAGCCTTCTCGAAATTTCGTTCTGCTCCGATCGTGTCTTCAAGGTAGTGGTTAATTCTTTCCTGAACTGTCTTCGCCATACATTATCCTTTCTGGTCACTGTGGTTGATTTATGCAGATCACTGGCCGATGATTTGAACAGCTTGCAAATCCTGCTCCTGCACCATTAACAGCCGTGTTTTGCCGCCCGTTGCCGCATAGATCTCGCCGGTCACGTAGCTGGCGCCGTCCGGGGCAAGGAAGACGTGGGTAGCCGCATGCTCTTCAACTGCTCCGCAGGCATCGTTGCGTGCAATGAGTGGCGTCCACCATCGAGGATCGGGCGTTTCGCTGATACTAGTTTGAAGAGCTTTTCAAAACTCACCGGCAGCCCTCACATATCGAGACTCGCAACAGTACCTGTGACTCTTCAGATGCATTAATAAGCTTTTGCGTAGCCTCCTTTGTATCAAGGCGCGCTTGTATCTCTGCAGGCCCTGGGCGCATGTAGCCGCCCCAGCCGGCGCTTCCTCTAGCTATTCTTCGTGGGTGAAGGGATGCTTACCACCACTTCGATCAGCACGAAGAGGGCTGGCTGAAGGTCAAACTAGAACCGGAAGCCGGGCACAAAGCTGCATAACCTACATCATCGCCCCTGCGAGTCCGCTGGTGGACGCTCGCCGCGTCAGTGCCAAGCATGACAGGTCGTCTCAACTAGCCGCCTACACACCGGTTAATGCAGAACCTCGGCGTCAGCCAGGCTGCCATAGTGGGACACGATCGCGGAGCCCGTGCTGCGCCGGTAGGCTCGCACCAAACTCTGAATACATTCTGCCGCCGCGCCAACCAGGGCCAGAAGGAAATGCATATCGCGAAGAGCGTTACAAACAGTATGCTTCGGACTACTCCCTGAGCATCGAGTCGCTCGAGATGCGTGCCGATGTCGTGCGTTACAACCAGGAGAGGAGACTTGCAGAAGACTACGGCCGGATTCACCAACATATACAGCGCAATGGAGTAGCGGAAGCCCGGGTTCAGAGCTGGCTCGGCTTTGCCAAGAGCATGGTCGTCCTGGGGCTTCAGGCCTGGTTGGTTTTCCACTGGATTACACTGCTCTCCGCGCATCGCCTGGATGGAGCCATGTTCGTCTATCTTTATATGTTGTCTGACCAGCTTTTGCGGCTCATTCTCGGGGTATGCCGGCCTGTTCGGCAGAATCGGCGAGGCGTGGCAACCCATTCAGTCGTTTTTAAAAATCAGCTCTGCCACCTCTGCGCTCGCTGTCAAAGGGGAAAGCCCGGTCGCACAGGTTCCCGCGTGCGTCAGCGTGGAGTTTCGCGACGTGGAATTCGGCTACCGGCCCGTCGAACCGGTCCTGGATCGGCTGAGCTTGTTCGTGGAGGGGGCCCGCAAAGTCGGATTTGTGGGCCGCACGGACTGTGGTAAGTCCACTCTCCTGAAGCTGGTAGAGCGCCTCTATGATGCTCAGAGCGGCAGTGTGTTTGTCGGGGGAAAAGACGTCAGGCAATGGCCGCTGAGACAGCTGCAGCGGATTTGTACCTGTCTATCGCAAAACGGCGGCGTGTTTTTTTCCGAAGCTACCCTGCTTGACACGATTCGATTTGCGAAACCCGCGGCCTCCTTCCTCGAAGTCGTCCAGGCGGCGACGTTGGCGTGCATCCATGACGAGATCATGGCTCTGCAGGATGGCTACCAGAGCCGTGCCGGGGAGCACGGCAAGAATCTGTCTGGGGGCCAGCGCCAGCGCGTCGCTATCGCCCAGGCATTGCTGAGTCTTCAAGATCCGGAGAAGAAGGTCGTGCTGCTCGACGAGTGTACGAGCAATCTCGATCCGGAAACGGAAGCTTCCATCCTGCGTAATATCTGGCCGCTTCTCGATGGGAAAACGGTCATCGTGGTGACCCATCGATTTGAAGCCGTCGAAGACCTGGTTGATGAGGTCGTGGCGATCCAGGAGTGCCGGGCTGCTCGCCCGATTCCTCTCGATCGGACAGCTCTTGCCGCTTCGGCGTTTCCGGCCGGCTGCTGATCCCCATTCGCTAGCGCATGCATAAGGGCCTGGCCGTTCGGGAGCGCCGAGCTCCTCAGCATTCCGAACAGATAGTGCAGCAGCGCTTAGCACCGCAGAAGCCGGACGGTCGAAAAAGTACCGTCCCCGGGCGAAGCCCGAGTAACGTTTCGACTCTGCACAAGGCTTGCATCGGAGCCCGCGGAACGCACTCCGAAAGACTGAAAATGCTGCAGAGGATTGCCTCATAGACAACGGGGAATCTCTTCTCGCAATTCAGCGACTCTAATGCCTATCTTCAGGGCTGTATATCTGCATCTAATCCTTTCACTCAGGAGAGAGGCTAGCCTTGTCGTCGCATTGTTCAAACGAAGTCCCCGAGCGGCT
>JAUTWX010000295.1 GCA_030838385.1 Acidobacteriaceae bacterium | reverse complement strand
GGATGACAAAGGAGAGGTCGGTTGTGAGGAGAGAGCGTTTGCTAGAGGAGAAAGCTTTGCTAAGGAGGGGGCAGTCGCTAATTGGTGTGCCGCCCCAATAACGGCCCCGTCCTTCAGCAACCGCCCTCTCCTTACAACCACCCTCTCCTTTTTGTCATCCCGACCCGGATTTCCTGCCATGCTGCGTCGGACACGGCTGCGTATGCGCCTTTCTTGTGAGGAAAGGCGCATGAGGTTCGTCAACGCCATCAAGTTCCACAGGAAATCCGGGGGAGCGAAGCCGACCTGTCCCGGCCTGCCGTGGAGGGATCTGCAGTTCAGCGGACCTTTCCTGGAGGTGTAGTTACGCGGGCTCGACGCTCATTTCGTAGGACTCGCCGCAGTGAAATCGGAACAGCATGGTTTGACCGCCGGCTGAAACTCCATGATCTCGGCACGCGTACCGTCAGGATCGTAAATATTCAGCTGCCATTTCCCGTCCAATCCGATCTGCGGAGGGCTGTGCTTAGCGGTAAGGCGGTCTTCGGCATAGAGCAGATTCACCGTCTTCTCCATGTTGAAGGCTCCGAGTGAGAAGTGGTTGAGCACGCCCGCGGTGTCCTGCGACATGGCCGGTGGTATGCCCTTGGTCTCGGGGCCGCTCACAACCATGTACTCCAGCCAGTCCGTGCCGTTGGGCACCTGCTGGGAGATCCAGTCGGTCTTGCCATTCCGGCCGCCGTGCCAGTAAGGACGGAAGCCCAGGACCTCGCGGAAGAACGCATTTTCCGTGTCAGCGTTATGCACGATATACCCAACGTGGATGATGTGATTGCTGAGCGGGTTCAGGCCCACTGCGGCCGGCTTAGCAGGCGGTTGCACAAACTGAACCTTGTTGCCCTCCGGATCACTGACGTCAAACCATTGGCTGCCATCGCTCGCCTTCTCGACATTGCCCGGCACCGTAATGCCGTGCTCTCCGAGATATTTCTTCAGCCCTTCCGCGTTGGCGGTGTTAAACGCTACGTGGTCCAACCTGTTGACGGAACTGTTTCCAGCCGGCAGCGGCAACACTTCCACAAACTGTATGGGGCTGAAGTAGTACCGGACCCCGGCAGAATTCTCAGGGTCTGCGCGCTTCACGCCTCCGAGATCATGTACATAGAAGTGTTCAGTCTTGGCGGCATCCGAACTGTAGACGCTTATATGCGAAATTCCACTGATAGATGGCCGGCGATTTGCAGTCTGCGCAAGCGACAACGTTGTGGCAAGCAGTGCTACGACAGAGAGAACAGATTTGGTGATCTTCATCGCAAGTTTGTGATTGACCTCTCGGAGGATGGTACCTGAAGCAGATTAGGCAGTAGCGCGGCGACGGCGCTTTTCCTCAACCACCGGGGCAGAGCGCTGGTAGCCCGAGTGGCGCTGTAGAACCACAGCCGCCGCACCGTGCAGCCGGGACAGTTCCCCGTCGTTGGTGATGCCCAGGCGTGGCGCCGGTCCAGCCAGCATGGTCTTCTCCATCTCCGCCTGAACGATGGGGCCGAAACGGGACCACGACGAGGTAAGGTCGCCGGTGATCAGGATAACCTCGGGAGCCAGGGCGGCAGTCACCAGCCTCAGGCCGCGGCCAAGCCAGGTAACCTGCCGGGTCAGCGCGGTAGTTGCTGCGCTGTCTCCTTCTTCGGCCATGCGCAGCAGATCGTGGATGGTGACGGGTCGACTCTTGCCGGCTGTCTCCGCGTAGTAACGCAGCGCCGCAGTCGACGACGCGAAGACTTCCCAGCAGCCGCGTTGTCCGCAGCCGCACAGGGGGCCCGTCGGGTCGATGGGACTGTGCCCAAATTCCCCCGCGAGACCACTCCGGCTGGTGATGATCTGGCCATTGGCAAGGATTGCCGCTCCCAACCCTTCGGAAACCGTCAACAGCACTGCGTCGCGCACCCCATCCAGTTTTCCTGACCACAACTCAGAAAGCAGGCTCGCGTTGGCTGCGTTGGCTAACTCCACTTGCAGCTGCATCTTTTCCTCGACTACGCTTTTCACATCGTAGTTGCCCCACTTGAGATTGGGGGCAAGGATGAGGCGCTGCGACTCCGGGTCGACCCTGCCCGGCATGCTGAGACCTATACCTTCGAAGGAGCGGTCACGGTGCTTGGCGCGCATGGATTCCATACATTCGATGATCTTCAGGATCGCCCGCTTAGGATCCGAAACCAGGGGAACGACTTCACGAGCGAGGAATCGTCCGTTGAGATCGATCAGCGCTACGATGGCCTGCTGTGGCCGCACGTCAGCAGCCAGGATCACAAGGTCGTCGTTGAGCGAGAGAAGGGTCGGACGACGTCCGCGCGGCCGGCGGGCGATAGCCCCCTCCGTCACCCATTTCTCTTGTATGAGCTGCTCCACGATCGCGGAGATCGTGCTTGGCTGCAAGCCGGACGTGCGCGCCAGGTCGGCGCGGGCAATCGGCTGACGCGAGCGGATAATCTCCAGCACAATATCCCGGTTAACGTCGCGCGCATTCTCGCTCGACGCCAGTTGCACGTAGGCAAGATCGATACGCTTGATTCCGCGAGTTGCCTGCTTGGCCCGCAGGGATGCTTTCATCCGTAGCTGTTCCGCTCGAAAACTTTATATTACATATCCAGGCTAAAGGAAATAGCCTGTTGCGGAATTGTCAGCGCCCGTTCGTCCTCCTGCTGGACGCTAACCCAATAAAGACAGCCGTCAGGCAGACCTTGGCAAAATTAAATCGAGGCCGAACTTAGGCATCACGCAGTCGTTCCGGGGCAGAAAGTCTTGAGTTTGTTCGAAGCAAAAAATAAAGAGCTTTCATGGAAACGCCGTGACCCGCACCTAACGCTACACTGAAGTGAATTCCGGAGATGACCGATGCGCAGCAAGACGACCCTTCTTGTGCTTCTGATGGCGGCACAAATGGCCCACGCACTTGATTCTGTTCCCAAAGCCGAATACCGGCAGCGGCGAGTAAAACTCGCAGCAGAGCTACACGGCGGCTCAGCGCTGATCGTTGCCGCGCACGAGCCGCCCATGGAGTACCAGGATTACCGGCAGGATGAGGATTTCTTTTATCTGACCGGCTCCAACGAGCCAGGCGGCGCGTTGCTGCTTATCGGCGACGGCCCTGCGGTCACCACGCGGCTGGGGACGGTCGTCCCCGCCCATCCCTATCGGGAGATCTTATTTCTACCCACGCGCAATCCCATCCGCGAGAAATTTACAGGAGCAAAGGCCGACGCAGCCACTCCCGGTGCTCAAGAAACGTTCGGCGTCGGCGAGGTGATGGCTCTAGCCTCTTTGCCTGCAGTGTACGGTGCCTTCCTGGGTGAAGACGTGCGTCGCGCAAAAGAAATCTGGACCCAGCAGGATATGGACGTGGCCACGGCAACGCTCGCGTTCACTTCCACTGTGCTCGGTACAGACGTCACACCGCCCACTCACGACGTTCGTGGGCTCACGACCCAATTGCGCATGGTGAAGAGCCCGGCAGAGATCGCTCTCATCCAGAGGGCGACCGATGCTTCGATGGCGTCGCAACTGGCCGGCATGCGCGCGATCAAGCCCGGGGTCCGCGAGCGAACCATTGCCGGCGTCGAAGTCGGCGCCATGTTGGCCGAAGGATGCGAGCGCGCCAGCTATCCCGCCATCGTCGGCTCCGGCGCTAATTCGACCACCCTTCACTACGCTCAAAACAGCAGGATCATGGCTGCCGGTGATGTGGTGGTGATCGATGCTGCCGGCGAATACTCCATGTACGCAAGCGACCTGACCAGAACCATGCCAGTGGATGGTCACTTTACCGCCCGCCAGAAAGAGATTTATAACGTGGTGCTCGGCGCGCAGCAGGCGGCAAGAGATGCCTTCGTCGCCGGCAAATCCAAAATGGGCTCGATCGAGCATCGTGGGGCAGACGCCGACAAAGCATCGCTCGACAAAGTGGCCTTCGATTACATCAATACGCAC
>JAUTWX010000172.1 GCA_030838385.1 Acidobacteriaceae bacterium | reverse complement strand
CGCGAGGGGCGTAGACTCCACAACGAAGATTCCTCCTTCTCCCAACACTGTTCCTGGCTTGAAAGGGTCGAACGGTGCTCAAACGCTCCGGGCCCTATAAACTCAAGACATCAGGAGAGAGACCATGCTGCGCATTAACGACGAAGCTCCCAACTTTACTGCCGAAACCTCGCAGGGAACCATCGATTTCCATAACTGGATCGGCAATGGCTGGGCGATCCTGTTTTCACACCCCAAGGACTTCACGCCGGTCTGCACCACAGAACTCGGCTACATGGCCGGGCTGCAGCCGGAATTTGAGAAGCGCAACTGCAAAATCATTGGACTGAGTGTGGACCCAGTGAGTAGCCACGCCAAATGGGCTGTGGACATCGAAGAGACCCAGGGCCACAAGGTCACCTACCCGATGATCGGGGACACGGAACTCAAGGTCGCCAAGCTCTATGACATGCTGCAGGCCGAGGCCGGCGAAACTTGCGAAGGCCGCACCGCAGCCACCAACGCCACCGTCCGAACTGTGTTCGTCGTCGGCCCCGACAAAAAGATCAAGCTCATGCTCAGCTACCCGATGAGCACCGGCCGCAACTTCGACGAAGTGCTGCGCGTGCTCGACTCGATGCAGCTCACGGCTGCGCACAAGGTGGCCACGCCGGTGAACTGGAAGCAGGGCGACGACGTGATCATTCTGCCGTCCGTCAGCGAGGAGGAAGCCAAGGCGAAGTATCCAGATGGCTGGAAGGCGCCGCGTCCCTATCTGCGCATCGTTCCCCAGCCCAAGGATCAGAAAGCCCAGCCCGAGCCCGTGGGTGCCCGGTGATCTTTAAGCAGTTCTATCTGCCGTGCCTGGCGCACGCCTCCTACTTGATTGGGGACGAGGCGACGGGCACGGCAGCGGTCGTGGACCCGCAACGGGATACCGATCAGTACATCGCATTCGCCGCCGAACACGCACTCAAAATCAAGCACGTCTTCCTGACCCATCTCCACGCCGACTTCGTTGCCGGGCATCTGGAGCTGCGCGATCGCGTGGGCGCGGCCATCTATCTGGGCGGCACGGCGAAAGCGGCGTATGCATTCACTCCTCGTCACGATGGCGACATTCTCGAATTCGGACGCGTACGTCTGAAGGCGCTGGAGACACCAGGCCACACTCCGGAGTCGATCTCCATCGTCGTGTACGACCTCAACGCCAGCGATGCCCAACCCTATGCCGTACTCACCGGAGACACATTGTTTATCGGCGATGTGGGACGCCCGGACCTGCGCGTAGCGTTGGGCTGGTCGGCCACAGACCTCGGCGGCATGCTCTTCGATTCACTGCACAAGAAACTGCTGCCCCTACCCGATCAAAGCCTGGTCTATCCCGCCCATGGCGCAGGTTCGCTTTGCGGCAGGGCGATCAGCAAGGAAACGGTATCAACCATGGGAGAACAGCGGCGATTGAACTATGCGCTGCAGCCCATGAGCAAGGAAGCATTCATCCGAGTGGTGACGGCCGACCAACCGGAAGCTCCGCCCTACTTCACCTATGACGCCGTGCTGAACAGCCAGGAGCGGCCCACTCTGGACGAAGCGCTGGCGCGTGAAATGAAGCCGCTGACGCTCGATGCCGTGCTGGCATTGCAAGCGGATGGCGCGCAGGTCGGCGGCGTGCAGATTGGTGTGCAGATATTAGACACGCGTGACCCCGAGGAATTTGCGGCGGCGCATCTGGCGGGCAGCATCAACGTCGGCCTCGGAGGCCAGTACGCAACCTGGGCCGGAACCGTGCTCGATCCGACGCGTCCGATCGTCATCATCGCAGTCCCTGGCCGGGAAAACGAATCGGCCACCCGGCTCGGGCGCATCGGATTTGATCACGTGGCCGGCTATCTGGAGAATGGATTGCGCGCGCTCGACTCGCGTCCCGACCTGATCGCGTTCACAGAGCACCTCAGCGTGCACTCAGCCGCAGAACTCCTCTCCTCCAATCAGCCGCCACTGGCCATCGACGTCCGGACGCCGCGCGAACATGAACAGCAACACATCGATGGAAGCATGAGCATCCCCCTCAATCGTCTTGTAGCCAATCTAAAATCGCTGCCGAAGAATCGTTCTCTGCTGATCTATTGTGCGGGCGGCTACCGGTCGTCCATCGCCGCGAGTCTTTTGCAACGGAGTGGATTTGATTCCGTCGCTGAGATCGCTGGCGGCTTCGCAGCCTGGGAAGCGGCGAAGTTGCCCGTCGTCGTGCCCGCTCCCTGAGTGCCGGCTCCCTGAGTGCCGGCTCCCGAAGTGCCGGCTCCCGAAGTGCCGGCTCTCAAGTGCTGACTGCCGAAGCAAGCCTCTAGGAAGTCTGCCTCTGCACCTCTGACCTCCGCGCCCAATCCACGTATCAAGCGCCGCATCCGCGTATGCCGGACACAGCGAATGGCCCGGACGCCGCCCGCCGGCGACAACAACGGGTGCTCCACTCCGCATACTCCTCACCTCGAAATGCACTTATATTTCCAAAACCTTTCCTCCGCTCCCGCATCCATACTTCGTACCTCCAACTGGCGCGAGAGATACCCGATGATTTATCCCAAAGGCCGGCTCTTTTGGCTTGCGATTGCCGCGCTGCCGCTCGCCATCGGGCACGCGCAAACCCCGCAGCAGGTCATCCAGCAGGTCGTCGACACCGAGCGCGCCGAAAACAAGGGCGACCACTCGCAGTGGATCTATCTCGACCACTCCATCAAGCCCAAGGAGCAGCGTCTCCAGTGGGTCGCCACCACGCCGCACGGCGACGTCGACCGCATCCTGGTGAAGGATGGCCGCGAGGTAAGCGAGCCCGAGCAGCAAACTCTCATCCAGAAATACCTCCACGACCCGCACGCCCAGAACAAGCAGATCGCCGAGAGCGCGCACGACTACCAGCAGGTCGACGACCTGTTGCGGCTCCTGCCGGTGGGCTTCGTCTGGAACGTCGTCAGCGCCACGCCTGACGAAACTACGCTGCACTTCGTGCCCAATCCCAGCTTCCATCCACCCACGCATGAGGCGCGCGTCTTTGCCGCAGCCACCGGCTTTCTCGTGGCCGACAATCGGCAGCATCGCATCCGCAGCGTCCATGGCCAACTCGTCCACGACGTCACTTTCGGCGGAGGTCTTCTCGGCCGCCTCAAGCAGGGCGGCTCTTTCGCCATCGAGCAGCAGCAGGTCAGCCCTTCCCTCTGGCAGCTCACCCTGATCCACATTCATCTGGAGGGCAACGCGCTTCTCTTCAAGAGCATTTCCTTCCAGGAAGACGACGACCGCTCCCGCTTCACTCCGGAGCAGAGCAACCCTACCCTCGACCAAGCCGCCACAGCCGTCCTGCACCAACCCGGAAGCGCCCAGCCGCTGACCGCCGAGTCGAAGTAAGTCCGCATCGCGACCAAGATGGAATCCCCATGTCCCTGTGTCGAGACATGGGATTCCGCACGCGCCAGCTCCGGCAAACCGCACTCATTCCCAAATCGAATCAAGCCAAAACGCCAAAAGCAAAAAAGTGCCAGATCACCCCACTCAATTCGCTACCATTGAATCAGGGGCATCTCTCGCCCTCTCAACAGGCACCGAAGGGCCGACAGATAAATCCTCTGGACAGACATATTTACGACTAAGTCCTTTGTTTGGACATTTTTAGCCCTCCGTAGAGGCTCTAAACCGCTCATTACAATCGAGTTTTGAGGCGGCCTCCCGCACCGCAGGGGGGAGGGGGTGGGGGTAACGTGACCTCTGCTATGCTCGACGTTTAGCTCCCACGAAGGACACGAACCATGGCAAAGCACGTCAACAAAGTCATCCTGCTGGGCAATGTCGGCAAGGATCCCGAAGTCAAGTTCCTCCCCAGCGGCGCCGCCGTCGCCAACTTCAGCATCGCCACCTCGGACCGCTACAAGGACAAGGCCGGAGAATGGCAGGAACGGACAGAGTGGCATAACGTCGCCGCCTTCGCCCGCACCGCGGAGATCGTGCGCGACTACGTCAAGAAGGGCAGCAAACTCTACGTAGAAGGCCGCCTCACCACCCGCTCCTGGGACGATAAGGACACCGGCAAGAAGGTCTATCGCACCGAGATCATGGTCAACGATCTGGTCCTGCTCTCCGGCCGCGGCGAGGGCGAAGGCGGAGGTGGCAGCACCAGCTACGGGGGTAGTAAGCAGAGCAGCAGCTCCAGCGGTGCCCAGGGCGGCTACGCGCAGCCAGCCCCCGACTACGGCGACACCGGCATCACCGACGACGACATCCCGTTCTAAAAATGGTTCTTTGTTTTTGTGTCCATTTAGTCTGAGATCCGTGAAGCTTTGATGGCCGGGATCGGTTGTTCCATCGCGGGCAGGAAGTGGTTTCACATTGTGGGCAGAAACTGTGATGGATGTCCCAGTTCTTGCAGAGGAAAATGATTTATGGGGTGGGGAGGTTTCGCGTTCTTCTTTCCAGCCTTATTTGTAACTGTGGGTACGATTGGCCTAGGTAGTCTGTTCGCATCGATGGCTTGGGCTGGCATCGTTCGCGCATCGGCCACTACGGAGCATTGGAGGATACCAGCAGCACTATATGCATTCACGTCCGCGGTGTTTCTGGATTTGATAGGATTAGCCGTCCTGTGGCTGATTCCGAGCGACCTACTAAATTACGAAGTTATAGGGGCGCCATTGTCGCATCTCGTCTGGTCACTATTCCTAGTTGCTAGCTTTGTATTTGTGACCATTAGCATGGTTCTCGCGCGGAAAAACGTCGGGCCAGCAAAAGACGCAGTGAAGAGTGGCTCTAGAGCATTGTTTGTCATTGACGTGCTCGGCTTTGTCTGGTTCTTTGCGAGCTCGCATGGGATGCGGTGACCTTAAATCAGGCCGAGCCGGCGAGAAATCGCCGGCTCTTCTCGTAAGTGGCTACACCTTCAAGGCCTTCATGTAATCCGCGTCGATGCGCAGCGCTTCGTCCCAGGAAATGTCGAACTCCTCCTGCTCCACGAAGTAGTGCCTGATCTCGCCCTTCTTTGCCGCCTGGAAGATCGGCCGATAGTCAATCCTGCCGTGGCCCAGTTGCGCCGCGTGTGGCGGCGTCACGCCCGGCTGGAAGTCCTTCACATGCAGCATGGAGATGCGATTGGGATACTTGTGCAGCAGCGCGACTGGATCGCCGCCGCCTACGATCACCCAGCCGCAGTCCATCTCAAACGTCACCAGCGACGGATCGGTCAGCCGCATCAGCTCGTCGTAGGGAGTCACACCATCCACCACCACAAACTCCGGCGTGTGATTGTGATATCCGAAGCGGAACCCCGCAGCCTTCACCTTCGCGGCCGCCTGATTGAACTGCTCCGCATTCCAGCGCCAGTCCTCCAGCGTGAACGTGCGCTCAGCGCCCGCTGCAGGCGGAGTCTTGTGCCCCGGCGATGCGCAGACGATGTACTCCGCCCCCAGCACCTTGTGGAACTCGAGGATGGCATCGAGCCCGGTGGAGAGCTGGCTCCATGGATAGTGCACGCTGACGCAGCGTAGCCCCGCATCGGCCATCGCTGCCTTCACCTCCGCGGCGGAGTGCCCGTAGAACCCGGCTGCCTCTACCTCGCGGTAGCCAAGAGCCGCTACCTTGTGCAGGGTGCCGGCATAGTCCGCCGGCAGCACCTTGCGCACCGAGTAGAGCTGGAGCCCAAGCGGCAGACCGAAGGGCGAGCCAAGAATTGGGTGGGTAGTCATCAATGCACAAGCGGAAACCGCCGCGCTGGTTTGCAGAAACTGCCGT
>JAUTWX010000165.1 GCA_030838385.1 Acidobacteriaceae bacterium | reverse complement strand
CTATGTTGTATCGCTCGACGGATCGCCTCCGTCGTGGTGGCGCCCCGGTGTAGAACCTGGCCCATAGTGCCTCCTTCCAGCCTCTGGATGAGAATGCACCATCAAATGCCGGGACTAAACACCTAGTTCGTGGTGGTGAATTCCTAATTAGCTACGTATTACACTCCGTGCTCCGGTTGCATCCAATGCAACCGGAGCACTTATTCACTTTCTAATTAATGGCAAGCGAGTCGAGGTTGAGTTCCACCCACGGACCTCCCTTTTGGACCTGTTACGCGATCACCTTCAGCTGCATGGCTCGAAGAAAGGGTGCAATCAAGGGGGCCTGCGGTGCCTGCACTGTACTTGTGGACGGAGAGCGAATCCTCTCCTGTCTAGCGCTCGCTGTGCAGTATCAAGGGCGACAAATCACCACCGTGGAAGGGATTGCCACCGAAGGTGAACTTCATCCACTACAGCAGGCATCCATCGAACACGATGGATTCCAGTGCGGTTATTGCACACCGGGCCAGATTTGCTCCGCGATCGGAATGGTTCGAGAGATTCGGAGGGGTTTGCCTAGCCATGTCAGTTCCGATTTAACTTCCGAGAGGATTTTCTGAGCCACGATGAACTGCGGGAACGCATGAGCGGCAATCTCTGCCGTTGCGGAGCTTATAACGGCATTGTGGATGCCATTACAGAGGTGTACGCAGAGGAGGCGGAATGAATCTCTTCAGCTACGAGCGAGCACGCGACGTCAGCGACGCGCTGCGATTGATCGGAAACGGCGGCGGAAAATATCTCGGCGGCGGCACCAATCTGGTGGACCTGATGCGCGAGGCGCTTGAGAAACCCGCGATGCTGGTGGACGTGACCGGTTTATCGTAATCGATTAACGAACAGGAAGACGGCGGCTTGTTCATTGGGGCCGCTGCCCGCAATACAGCCGTCGCTGAGCACTTGGCTGTCAGAACACGGTACCCAGGACTGGCCCGTGCCATTCTCGCGGGCGCGTCGGCGCAGATTCGAAACATGGCGACGGTAGGCGGTAATCTCTTGCAGCATACGCGTTGCACATATTTTTATGACGACGACGGTTCGCGCTGCAATAAACGCCAACCCGGCCAGGGATGCGATGCCATCGAGGGTTTCAACCGTATCCATGCCATTCTCGGCGCATCTCCGGCATGCGTTGCAACCCACCCCTCCGATATGTGCGTCGCGCTGGCGGCACTCGGTGCCATTCTGCACCTGAAAGGCAGCAACGGCGAGAGGACGCTCCCACTGACGGAGTTTCATCAACTGCCCGGTGACCATCCAGAAGTGGAGACCTCTCTCCAGGCCGGTGAGTTGATCACAGCCGTTGAGATCCGCCCCTTCTCTTTCTCGACACGTTCTACCTACCGCAAGGTTCGCGACCGTGCGAGCTATGCATTCGCGCTTGTATCTGTCGCGGCAGCCATCGAGATCGACAATGGCACGGTTAAAGACGTTCGTCTCGCCCTTGGAGGCGTAGCACACAAGCCATGGCGGGCGTGGACCGCGGAGGCGGCTCTAAAGGGGCAGCCCGCGACGGAAGCGAGCTTCCGTGCCGCAGCCGAGGTCGAGTTAGCAGCGGCGAAACCGCTTCGGGATAATGCATTCAAGATTGAGCTTGCTAAGCGCACGATAACGGCGGTGCTCAACGAACTGACGGGAGCAAAGGCGTGAGCTCGAATCAGAATGCAGTACAACGCGTGGTGAAAAGGCAGTCGAGATTGCTCCAGACGCATGGCTTCCCGGAGGTAAACCCGATCCGTTGATTCAGCATAAGCATGGCCGGATCGGAGCTCCAGTTTCACGCGTAGACGGCCAACTCAAGGTGACGGGCGATGCCCGATTCGCCGCAGAGTTTGAAGTCGACGGCATGGTGTTCGCCGCGCTCGTCTACAGCACCGTCGCCAAGGGCCGCATAAAGGTTTTGGATACGACGGCAGCCGAGACCGCGCCCGGGGTCGGGCTGGTGATGACCTACCGCAACGCTCCGAAGATGAAGCCGACCCCACTCTTCAACACCAGTCCAAAGGCGGTAGGACCGAGCGATCTGCCGATCATGCAGGATGACTGCATTCATTGGAATGGAGAGACAGTCGCTGTAATTCTAGCAGAGACTCAGGAGCAGGCGGACTTTGCGAAGTCGCTCATTCGTGTGAGCTACGAATCTGAGGACGCGGTCGTGGAATTCGAAGAAGCGAAGACTCACGCTCGCTTTCCAAAGACTATTCTCGGCGAGCCTCCTGAAGTGGCAATCGGGGACGCGGAAGCCATATTAGCTGAGTCTCCATTCAAGGTGGACATCACCTATCGGACTCCGCGCTATAACCACAATGCCATTGAGCTGCACGCAGTGACGCTGTTCTGGAAGGATGAGGAACTGTTCGTCCATGATGCTTCCCAGGCAATCCGACAGGCGGCTTGGACATTGAGCGAAGTCTTCGGCGTGAAAGAGGATCGGGTCCATGTGTCCTCGCCCTACGTTGGCGGAGGCTTCGGAGGAAAGACGCTCTGGCCCTATCACGTGCTCGCGGCCGCCGCTTCAAAACTTGCCAGCCGTCCGGTAAGGATGGTGCTCTCTCGCGAAGGCGTGTATCGCACTGTTGGGGGACGTACCACGACCGAACAACGGGGAACCGCAGCCTGATGAGCCTGATGATGCACCGGCTGCTCCTCTACCCGGACCACCCAGTCGATATCGGGGAGATCTGGTGAAGCGCTTCAATCCACAGACCAAGCACTATGAGTCCTTCCTGGTCACGGAGGCACCAGACCTCGCCAAAGAGGTTGTGTATCCCAAGGAGCGCCGGCTGATCGAGGACGTCTGTAAGGAGCTTCGACAGGGGCGGCGCTGCCAGGTGTATGCGACGTTCACCGGCGAGTTCGACGTTGTGGCCCGTCTCGAGTCGGTCCTGCGAGGCGCCGGCATAAGGGTGGCAGTGCTGCGTCCCTCCGTGCCTACGCTCAAGCGTGAGCTCTGGTATGAGAAGCAGTTGAAGGAAGGTGTTGAAGTCGTGATCTGTCACCCGAAGCTCGTGGAGACAGGCCTCGATCTCCTCGCGTTCCCGACGCTTTACTTCTATGAGACCGGCTACTCCCTTCACACGCTGCGGCAGGCCTCGCGCCGGTCGTGGCGAATCGGGCAGAAGCATCCAGTCCATGTGAAGTTCCTGGTCACCAAGGGAACGACGCAAACCACGTGCCTGCGGCTGATGGGGAAGAAGATGCTGGTGGCACTGATGATGGAGGGCAAGTTCTCGGGCGAAGGCATTCATTCGCTTGAGAGTGATGACGACATGATGAGCGCGATGGCCCGTGAGCTGGTAGAGCGTGGCCGTGTTGGCGAGTCCGCCGACGCGATCTGGGCCGACCTGAAACGTGAGCGTGCCCTTCATATGCCGGCCAGGCCGACGCACGAGCCAGCGCAGGTTACGGATCAGGACATCGCAGAGATGCCACTGTTCCTGCCGCACCCGGCGTCCGACCCACAGCCACCTCTCACCCTTGTCCACCCCACCGGGCAACAGAGGCACAAGTCGTCTTCGCTGTGGCCGACCGGTCACGACGAAGGGGCTCAAATGCTTCTCTTCGCGTAATACAGAGGGCCTGCAGACGAAGCTGCAGGCCCTCTACCTCTGCAACTCCAGAACCGCCGGACGATCGACGGCAGTAAATTTTGACGAAAGGAGGTCTATCCTGTGAACACGGAAGTCTTGGAGGGCGCCATGAGTGATACCGCCACAGATACACATCGCGGTCAGGATACTGCCCAGATCTCTGAGGAATACCTCGCGCAGCTCAAGGAGCTTGCCGACAGTCAAGGCTGGTCGCTCGACGGGACGCTCCGCCGCGCACTGGCCGTCACAAAGGCTGGCCTTCGTGGCCAGGACGGCAAATTGTACGTCTATCGCGGTGGCAAGCGGTACTCTCTCTCCTTGCGCTGACGCCTGTCATCGACAATCCAGTTCTGCCGTAAGGCCCCATCGCGGGGCCTTTTCTTCGTGGGCGCAAGCCCGCTTTCCTGTGAGGTTCCCTATGTCCACACACAACCACCACCCCGTTCTTCCACGGACTCCAATAGAGGATCCGGAAGAACGCTACGATCCAGAGCCGCGACGCGATTGGGTGCCTGCTGCCATCACGCTGTCTCTGATCTTCGCGCTGTTTGCCATCTCTGAAGTGGCTCTCTACTCCGCGCATGGCGACTTCAGCAAAACCAAGGAACTGCTCGACAAGCTTCTGCCAGCTCTCACCGGCCTGATCGGCTCTGCACTCGGCTTTTACTTCGGCTCGAAGTGCTCCAACGCCTAGATGCCCGACCCGATCCAACCACGACGACTGCCCGCTCTTGGCGGGCATTTCCATTTCTCAACCAGATGGGCTCCGGCCGCAAACCGCCAGGAGCCCATCACCGCCCGGCTGCTGCGCCAGGCAAGCTGTTTTTGAAGGAGGCCTGATGGCTGCCGCAACATCGCCCACGCTGTTTGCATCTGCTGGTCCTGCACCGACCCCGACGGATGTTGCCGATGACCACTCCCTGTTCACCATCGACCGGGAACTCGACTTCCTGCTCGAACGGATCGAGGACGAGATCGAAGAGAGCGGGGAAGCGAGCAAGGAGGCGATGGAACAACTCCAGTTGTTCTGCCAGGCGATGAATGTGAAGGTCGACAGGATCGGTCGTTACCTCGCAATCATGAAGACCCGTGCGGCCCATTGCAAAGAGGAAGCCACTCGTTATGCAGCCCGAGCCAAGACGGCGGAAAGCAAGATCGCCCGCACCGAATCCATGGTCCTCTACTATCTGGAGAGCCATGATCTCAAGCAACTCGAGACCGATGATTTCACTTTCAGACGACAGAAGAACTCGCAGGACAGCGTAGTCGTCAGGGATGCGCAGGCTGTTCCTCCGGAGCTAAATCGCTACGAGCTCAAGATGGATGGCGCTTTCTATCTGAACGTAATCCGAGCGCTGCCGGACGAGATGGCATCGAGCCTTCGAGCGTCAGTGAAGTTCTCTTCGATACCGCGGCGGACACCACGTCATCGCCGGCGACATCGGTAGCATCGGCCCCCAGCGTCGCGGCGCCTGCGACCCCTCCCGACAAGGACGAGGATGAAGAGGCGGACATCCTGGCAGAGATCGCGGACAGCGACCACCATGACGACACCAATGATGAAGAAGCGGACGAAGCCGCATAACTGTGGCATTGTGGTTTCATCTGCGGGGGCCGTCCACACGATTGCGGCACAGCCGACTGGTAGAGACATACACGCTTTGTGTGAGGTGGCGTGGGCTCCCTCCACACAGCGGCCGCTATGCGCCAGTACGACGCGGGCCAGTTCATGGCTAGCCCGCTTGATGTTCAAGGAGAACTTCCCCATGACACCAGATGACCGTGGTCCTGTCATCTTCGTCGACATGGTTCTGGTCCTGCTCGAAGACCAGTTCCCGTGGCTAGCCACCGATTCGCATGATGCCATCAGTGGAGCGGACACTGTCGATCAACTGATCAAACTGCACGTATCGCTGCTACGACAGCCCACGGCACGTGGAAGGTACTCGCCTTCCGCACGCGCTTAAAGGGAGAGTGCATATGACCCGCTTGCTGTATCGCCAGGCCTTCTGATCGCCCTGCGCGGGAAAGTGGCGAGAAGGGCCCAAGGGCTGGAAGCGACTCAGCCTGGTATCACCAACGAGAACTGAAGAGCAAATGTCCGACAAAGCGACTACTCGTCCATGTGGATTGGGGTCCTGTGGACATCGCATCCGGCAACTTCAACCGCGCACTCGTGCATCGGGAACCGGATAACCGATCGCGAAATGGTAGACCACCTGTTGCTGGGGCGCCAAGTTGAGATAGCGGTGCACCTCCTCGTCGTAGAACGAGCCAATACCGGTCGCTCCTAGCCCAAGCGCTTCGGCGGCGAGATACAGACGGTGGCCGATGGCACCGGCTTCGAAATGCACATAGCGATAACCGCGGTCGCCATGGGCGCGGGCGGCACGATCGAGGTCGCCGACCATCGAGAAAGCTACGCATGCATTACCGGCCAGTTCCTGCCCGAGGCTGAGGCCAGCAGCCATGACACGCTGGTCACCATTTTTAACTTGCTCCAACTCGGCGGACCTAGGCCAGTGACGGTACACACCGGGTTGGAGCCCGTCGACGCGATGAGCGTACAGATAAAGCTGCATGAACGGTGCCCCGGCGAAATCGGCAAACAATCGCTGGCTCGCTGTAGCAAGGATCGCCGAGAGCTGCGTCAGCGACATCGATCGGGTTCCACCCAGGAAGTCGAGTGCCGAGCGCCGTAGCCGCGCGACCTCACCGAAGGCGCGAATAGATGAGGCTGGGGGAGGCAGCTTGATCTCGCCGCAGCCAGTAGGAGTGGGTTCGGCGGCAAGGATCTCAGGGTAAGGGCAGTTGCTCAATTTAGTTGCGGCATGAATCCGGTCAATCCACGCGTAGTCGGCTTTCTCTGCTGAGAGCTGATTCGCCTGGCCGCCATACCAAACCGTCTCGCAGGCGTAGGATTCGTGCACTGGAATGGACGCGCTGCGCAACTCGACAAGGAGCATCGGCGCCTCATCGTCTGCGAGGCGACAGAGCTGCGCGACTTCATCATCCGGGAAATAGCCTGCCGCAAAGCTGTCGCATCCGATGGCCTGGGCGGCGAGCGCGAGCGCTTGCCAGGCGTGTCCGATGTCGTGCAGGCAGTATCGATATGCACGATCACCATACTTCCACGCCTCGCGCCACGTGATGGTGGTCAGAACAAATACTAGCGGCGCAGAGCTGCCGCCCGACTTCATCTCAACATCGCCCAACGCACGTTGTTCGGCCATGTGCGTAGAGGGACGATAGTGGTATAGCCCATCAGGCCACTCCTTCATACGCCGTGTGCGGAAATGGAATTCGGTAGGGTGCAGATTGCCGGAGGAAGGGTTCACGCGCAATGCGTATCGATATCCGGTGGACGAAACACATTTGGACGCGCTAATCGCAGCGGAATAGAACAGTAGTTGCGAAAGGAAGGTCGCTCCCTCACGGGCAGGTGTGAGGCCAGAAACACCGCGCAGAACCTCGAGCGCCGGCGCATCTGGGGCAGGTGGATCAGCTGATAAATCCAGCACCGGCACGCCCTCGTAGTGACGGAACGGATTGGGCATGTTGGCCCAGTCGAGAGAGTGCGGCGCACGCCTCAACGATTCGACGGTGTGCTTGGTAGCTTCGTGATATTCGCGCCACGTCATTGCTGGCACATGGGCTGGGATTGCCCGATATTAGCATCGAGAGTCATCGCGCTACTGACGGCATTCTCTGGTCAGTCTTGATCTGCGGCGCGACAGAGCCATTATTCGTCTAATCCCGGCACCGACCCAACGGCACATCCGCACAAATGAATCCTCCGCAACGGGCTCGCCGACGTTAAGCAGACAGACCGACGACACCGTGCCGGAGGCGCGGGGAGGAGAATTAAATGGGAGGTGGTATAAGCCACCTCCCATTTCTGCCACTGGCTCCCGATTTTACGCGGCCTTGCCGGCCGCTATGGCTTCGAGGCTCTTCTCGCCGCCAACATTCA
>JAUTWX010000162.1 GCA_030838385.1 Acidobacteriaceae bacterium | reverse complement strand
CAACAGCCACGCGGCGCGCGGCGCTTCTCCGAAAGGCGGCGCTGGAATGCCGACCAGCGTGCGCTGCCAGTCCATGAGCAGCCCGTCATGCAGATGAAGCCAGCGAAACGCCTGGTGAACCCGCCGCCGGGCCGCAAGCTGGGGCACTTGTCCGAGCGGATTGAGAGAGAGAAACGACAGCATGGCGTGCCTTTATGCAAGCGTAGCATCGCGAATCTCTGTATCGGCATAGCTGACCGAGTGCAGGAACAGCCCGCGCGCTGGCGCAGTCGCTCCTGCAGCCATGCGGTTGCGCGAGGCGATCAGGGCGGGCAGGTCCGCGGCACTGCGCTGTCCACGGCCGATTTCGAGAAAGGTTCCCACAAGATTGCGCACCATGCGGTGCAGGAATCCGTTGCCGCGCACAGTGTAGAGAAGCAGATCGCCCTCTTCGCGCCAGGAAGAATGGGTGAGGGTGCGGACGTTGTCCATATCCGGATCGACAGCCATGCGGGCGGTGCGGTCGGGATCGACAGCGGCGAATGAGGAGAAGTCGTGCATGCCCAGCACGAGCGGCGCTGCCTGGTGTATGGCGGCGATGTCGAGCGGCCATGCTAGGTCATAGACATAACGCGCCACTTCTGGCGGACAGATCTCGCAGCGATAGATGCGGTATTCGTATTGCTTGGCCACCGCGGAGTGCCGCGCATGGAAGTCCGATGGCGCGTGCGCAGCCGCCAGCACGCGGATGGAAGCAGGCAGCGTGCGGTTGAGTGCGCGTAGCAGGTTTGGCGCCGGGATGGGCGACTCGAGCGCAACAGACGCAACCTGTGCCAGCGCATGCACGCCCGCATCCGTACGGCCCGAGCCCTGGGGCAGCGTGCGCTCGCTGCACACACGCTCGATGGCCGCGGCCAATTCGCCCTGGATAGTCGGAAGGCCGGGCTGCACCTGCCAGCCATGAAAGTCGGTGCCATCATAAGCAAGGACGAGCTTCCACATCTGCGCATGTGACGAATTGATGAGAGGCGGAAGCAAGTCCATATGCAGCCTGAGGATAGCGCAGCCTTTTGACGGCGCTGGGATATACTTTTGCTGCCGCTAGCAGGCGGGCCTGGACGCGCGCAGGTGATTTTGTGGGAACGTGCAGCAGCGCTCGAACGTAAGAACCAGCAGACGGATACAGCCGATTCCGCACCGGTCCGAGAGGCCTTGCACTCCTGCCTCGGCATGGTGTTGTGGCGAGGCAGGTGTAAAGGATTCCGGAGAGTGCGGAGTCCGGGGAGCAGTTTGCGCCGTCTCTGTGAGGATGCGGCATTTCGATTTCAGTGGGGGCGAATGAACTTCTCCAAGAAGCACGAAACACGGAAGCACGAAGGATGGCGGGCGGGTGAGGATCACGCATGGTCAGGACGGCAGCTGGCGGGATGGGCTGCGATCGCTGCCACCATGCTTTCCACACTTGCGCCGCTGGCCCAGGCGCAGCAGCAGATCGATCCCGGCTCAGCAACGAAGGGCCTGCCTGCGGAGCCCGCGCCCAATGCAACCTTGCCGCTCTACATGCGACCCGACGCGCGGGACTTCCGGAACACTCCTTCTCACTTTCCCAACCCGATTGCGCCCTATGAATCCACCTCGATCGCTCCGCCGAATGTCTTCAACTCGCCGCGTCTGGCCGACCTGGTACGTAACGGGAAGATTTATCTGAGCCTGAGTGACGCGATCATGCTGGCGCTCGAAAACAACTTCGATATCGCCATCGCCCGCTACAACCTGGACATCTCCGACACGGACATTGTGCGCTCCCGCGCCGGTGCTTCACTTCTGGGCTCGCCGGCAGGTCTGGTGACGGGCACCATCAGCGGCAACAGTACAACCCTCTCCTCGGGTGGCGGCCCGGGAGGAACCTCGGCAGGCGCCTCCGGCGCAGGCGCAGGTGCGAGCGGCCTGGTGCTGACCGCAAACGGACAGGGCCCGGCGCCAACCATCTCTGACCCGTTGCTCACGGGCACGGTTCAGCTCGAGCGCGCGACGACGCCTGAGCCAAACCAGTTCATCACTGGCGCTCCGACGCTGATTCAAAACACAGACGCCTATAACTTCCAATACCAGCAGGGCTACCGGACGGGTACCACGCTGACGTTCGGATTTCAGAACTCGCGTGTGACGACCAACAGCTTCCGCAGCGGTTACAGTCCGGAGCTGCAATCGAACTTCAAGGCGACGATCAACCAGCACCTGCTCAACGGCTTTGGCATTGGGGTGAACACGCGATTCATCGCCCAGGCCATCAACAACCGCCGCATCACCAACTCGGCTTTTCGTCAGCAATTGCTCTTTACGATCAATCAGATAGAGAACATTTACTGGAACCTGGTCAGCGCATATGAAAGCGTTCAGTCCGCACAACACGCACTGGACCAGTCCACGCAGGTGGCCTCGGACGACCGCAAGCAACTGCAGATCGGGACCCTGGCGCCGCTCGATGTGTTGAACGCGGACAACCAGGTGGCGCAGGACAAGCAGACCCTGATCACCTCGCAAAGCACACTGGAGTTTCAGCAACTGATCATCAAGCAGGCCATCGCTCGCAACCTAAACGATCCTGGCTTATCACAGGCGCCTGTCATCCCAACCGATCGCGTGTCATTGGTGGAGATGCCAGAGGAAACAGCTGCCGTCGAAGACCTGGTAAAGGAGGCGTATCAGGATCGACCCGAGATCGAGCAGGCTGTTCTCAATTTGAAGAACGATCAGATCACCCTCAAGGGCGTCAAGAACGGTCTGCTGCCGGTGGTCGACGCGTACGGATTCTACGGATCGACGGCACTGGGTGGCGCAGCCAATCCTGCCTGCAGTCCTGCACAAAACGGTCCTGAGGGCTGCACGATTACCCCGGGAAAGTACACCGATGTATTCACTGGCATGTTCAACGGCAACACACCGGATCGTGGGGTGGGTGTGAACGTCACGATTCCGTTGCGCAACCGCCCGGCCCAGGCGCTGCGGTCGCGTTCCTTGCTGGAGTACCGCCAGGATCAGTTGAAGTTGCAGCAGCTCTATACCCAAATCCGTATTGGCGTCATTAACGCGCAGTACGCGCTGACCAACGATCGTGCCGCGGTGCAGGCGGCGACGGCCACCCGCGAGTACAACACTCAGGCGCTCGATGCGGAAAAGAAGAAGTTCAAGTACGGCGCGTCCACGACGGCGCTGGTGCTGCAGCAGGAGCGCAGCCTGGCGGCTGCGGAGAACACGGTAATCTCCGCGCTGGCGACCTACGCGAAGGACCGCGCCTCGCTGGAGCAAACTTTGGCCAATACGCTGACCAAGTACAACATCAGCATCGGGGACGGCGTCTCCGGCACGGTGACCCAACAGATCGCAATCCCGGGCCTGGAGCCAGCGCCCCCCAACCCCGCTGCGAACCTGCCTTCGCAACAGCAGCAGTTGCATACTCCTCCGGTAACGCCGCCATCGCCTCTGCCACCGGCGCAGCCGCAATCGCCACAACAGCCGCCGCAGCAGCAGCGTTAGGGAAGGATTAGTCTTCCAGCCAGATTGTTTCGAAGCTGGGGTGCAACGGAATGTCGATCTGACGCAGCTTCCCCTCACCGCTGCTTACAAAACCGTGCGGCTCACCAGCGTGCACCACAACGGTATCGCCCGTCCTGGCGATCACCTGCTGTTCGCCAATTGTCCATGTAGATTGACCCTCGATGACATAGACGACTTCATCGTAATCGTGTGTATGGAGACGAACGCGGCGCCCCGGTTCACTGGTGCTCACCAGAAAAAACGAGATGCCCGTCGCGCCCTGCTCTTCCCCACAAATTCATACGACATCCCGACAAAGGGCAGCATGGATTGACGCACCAGGTGCATTCAAACCTCCCTTGAAACCGATATAAAGACTTCGCTGGCTCGTGTGGAGGGCCCATCTCAGCGCACCGCGACCTGATCGAGCAGGCTGAAGAACTCCGGGAAGGAGATGTCTGCCGACTCGGCGCCCTGGATCGTGGATTCGCCTTCCGCCCGCAGCGCGGCGACGGAGAAGGCCATCGCGATGCGATGATCGCCGCCTGAATCGATTTCGGCGCCATGGAGCGCTTGGCCGCCGGGCACGTCCAGCCCGTCGTCGACTTCGGCCACCTCCGCGCCCATGCGGCGCAGGTTTTCGGCGACCAGGGCAATGCGATCCGATTCCTTGACCCGCAGCTCCTTTGCATCGCGGATGCGGATGCCGTTGCGTGTGTAGGGCGCGATCGCGGCCAGCACGGGCAGCTCGTCGATGAGCTGCGCGGCCAGTGCGCCGGAGATGGTGGCGCCGCTGAGTCCGTCCTTGGGCGCGACCAGTTGCACGGTGCCTGCAAGTTCCCCATTGCGCTGCTCCAGATTGAGGACCGAGGTTTTTGCGCCGAGCGTGGCCAGCACATCGAGCAGCGTGGCGCGCGTTGGATTGAGGCCGAGATTGTCCAGTAGCAGCCCAGAGTCCGGGAACAGCGCAGCGGCGCAGAGAAAGAAGGCCGCAGAGGAGATGTCGCCGGGGATGACCGCGTCGACGCCCTGGAGCTGTTGACCGCTCGCGATGCTGACGGAATCCAGGTGGCGGGTGAGCTTCACGCCAAAAGCTTCGAGCGCAATCTCTCCGTGGTCGCGGGTGCGCACGGATTCCGTCACCGTCGTGGTTCCATTTGCATTCAAGCCGGCGAAAAGCACGGCGGTCTTCACCTGCGCGCTGGGCACCGGCGTGGTGTAGTCGATCGCCTTGAGTGCCGCTCCTTCGATCATGAGTGGCGCATGACCGTCGGTCAGCGTGATGCGCGCTCCCATCATCTCGAGCGGCTTGCGGATGCGCTCCATAGGCCTGCGGCTGAGGGAGCTGTCACCAATAAGCGTGAAGCTGCCATGCTGCGCGGCGAGCAGGCCGGCGAGCATGCGCATGGTCGAGCCGGAGTTGCCACAGTCCAGCGGCGCGCCCGAGGGCTGAAATTGCCCATTGCATCCGTGGATGGTGACAGCAGCACCGTCGCGCTC
>JAUTWX010000109.1 GCA_030838385.1 Acidobacteriaceae bacterium | reverse complement strand
GACGGCACCAACGCCACCTCTGACCCAGAGACGCCTGCCTTTGGCTTCTATCAGGGTCCCAACATCATCAACACCATCAATAATGACGCCATCGCTGAGGTCAGCATCGTCAAGGGCATCGCTCCCGCCACCATCGGTGGCACCATGTCGGGTAACGTCAATATCGTCACCAAGAGCGGTACGAACCGCTTCCACGGCAGCCTGTACGAGATCAACGACGTCAGCGCTTACGACGCCCGCAATCAATTCCTGAAAACGAAGCCGCGCTCCACCTTCAATGAATTCGGCGGATCCATCGGCGGCCCGATCATCCCTTCGAAGCTCTTCTTCTTCGGAAGCTATGAAGGCGCTCGCGTCAGCTCATTTTCCGCGATCAGCGGTACGGTGCCAACGCCCTACCTCGTCAGCCAGAGCCCGGCTGTCTTTGCGCCCATCTTCAACGCGTACCCGAAGGTGTCGCAGCCGGCGAACGATCCAACCGCGCTCACCGCTCAATTCTTTGGATCTGGCTCTTTGCGGCAGACTGACGGCAATGGTGTTGCCCGCATCGATTACAACCCCACGGAGAACGATCTGATCTACGCTCGCTATATACGCGGACGACCAACCAAGCTCTCTCCGAATGTCATTCTCACTAATCCGCGAAATACAACCGGGCACACCGATGCGGCGAACGCCGCTTACACGCATTCCGCCCATAGCTGGACGTCACTTACCCGATTCGGCTACAACCGCATCCGCCTCACCCGGCTGGATGAGGGTTTTGCATCCGATCTCGAGGAAGTGATCTTTGCCGGATTCGATTCGAATGGCGCCGAACAGTTTGTGAAGTCAGGCGACTTCTGGTCCGGCGAAGAAGAGATCGCGCTCACCCGCGGCAAGCACTCCATGGATTTCGGCGGCATAATTCAGCGCCAGGACGCAGGTCGCACGGACTACAACACCGCTACCTTGCAGTACTCTTCGCTCAGCGATTTTCTGAACAACACACCGAGCCGGTCCCAGATCACCTTTGATCTGAACCCGTTCAACCTGTACAGCACGCAATATGGGATCTACGTGCAGGACGACTACTCGGTGATGAAAAACCTCACGGTCAACCTCGGCATCCGCTACGACTACTTCACAGTGCCGAAGGAAGACAATAACCGCGTCTTCAATCGCGGCATCGACCCCGCAAACCCCTCGCTCGGTCCAGGATTCGGTCCCTATCGGCCTGCCGACTCGATGTACCACGCCGACTACAACAATTTCCAGCCGCGCGTGGGCTTCAACTACGGTTTGAACGATCGTCGGTCCACGCTCCTGCGCGGCGGCTTCGGCATCTTCGTCAGCCCACACCCCATTTTCGGTGGCCCCATCGATATGGTGCAGGACTCTGCTTCAACACCTTTCCGCATTGAGCTGAATAGCCAGCAGAATCAGTCCGCCGGCATCCGGTATCCGTTGCCGCGACCCAGCTACGATGACGTGCTGAAGCAGTTGCAGGCTTCCGGCACTATCTCCACCAATCTCGCCAACACCTCCATCAACGCAGATTTCCCCAACCCCTACAGCATGCAGTGGATGCTCGGCGTTGAGCAGGCGCTCCGAGGCGACATCGCTATCGAGATTGATTACGTCGGCAATCGGGGCCTCAAGGAAAACATGACGGAGACCCGCAATCTTCCTGATCGCGTAACAGGCGTCGCACCCGATCCAACGTTCTCGCAGTTCCGTTACTACGATGGTGGTGATTCCAGCAATTACAACGGCTTGCAGATCCAGGTGAATCGCTCCATGAAGAATGGTGTCTCTTTCGGAGGGTCGTACGTCTGGTCAAAGGCCATGTCATTCGCGCAGGCCAACCTTCTGCTGCAGGCGCAGCCGCAGGACAATGACAATATCCAGGCGGAATACGGCCCCGCACCCTTCGACGTGCAGCACGTCTTCGTTGGGCATGGCCTGTGGGAGTTGCCGCTGAATCAGTGGATGCACCAGGACAACCGCGCCTCGCGGCTCGCCTTCGGAGGATGGCAAATCACCGGTATTTTCACCGGTCAGACGGGTCTGCCGGCAAATCTCCTCAACACAAACTCGTCCTATCCCAGTGATCGTCCGGACGGTGCACCAGGTGTCAGCCGCTATCTCTCCGGCTATCAGTCGACGCGGCAATATCTGAATCCTGCCGCTTTCGCCATGGTCCCTATCTCGTCTGCCAGTGGCGCGCAGATTCGCGGCGGCGATCTCGGCCGCGATGCTGTCCGTCTGCCGGGAATCATCAACCTCGATGCAGGTCTTTCCAAGACATTCGGTATCACCGAGAGTCTCCACTTCCAGTTTAAGGCCGATGCATTCAATGTCTTAAACCACACCAACCTCACCAATCTGGTGACTTCCGTCAACTCCGGCAGCTTCGGTCAACTGACCTCAGCCACGGCTCGAACCATGCAACTCACGGGGAGGTTGACGTTCTAGTGTTCGAAGGCCATTCCTCTGGTTCGGGACCGGAATCTGCGCTGCCATATGGGGTCGTCATCACGGACGACCTCACCGGCGCCTGTGATGCAGGCGTGGTCTTCGCCAAGGCCGGTTTGCGTACGCGCCTCGCTCTTCGTCCGCCGCTGCCGGACGATGCCGAGGTATGTGTGCTCAACACCAACAGCCGGCGTCTCCCTCCGGATGAAGCCTCCCGCCTCGTAACCGCGGTCGCATCCGGACTTCCATTGCGCCGCGCGCGTGTCGTCTTCAAGAAGATCGACTCCACCCTGCGTGGCAACATCGTTGCAGAGTGCGAAGCAGTCCGCCGCGCCGCCGGACTGGATATGATAGTCGTGGCTCCGTCGCTCCCATCGCAGGGCAGGGTACTGCGGCAAGGCCATCTGCACGCCGGCGACTTCACCGCCTCGACTATCCTCAACGCCGTTGAGCTGTTGCGCAGCCAGGGCGCCAATGTGGAGCACATTCCGCCAAAGGATCTTGCGGCCAGAATCGACACAGAGCAGTCCGTCGTCTTTCTGCTTTGCGACGCGGAGTCGGAGGACGATATTGCCATTATCGCCAGGTCGATCCATGATTCGCGCAAGCGCATCCTATGGGCCGGCTCCTCCGGGCTCGCTGCTCATGCCGCCGCGCAACTCGCCGTCGGCATTCTCGCTGCTCCTCACGCTGCCGAATCACTAGTCCACGACAAGAAATCATCGATCCTTCTTTTCATTGGCTCGACACATGCCGTCACGGCACATCAGGTCCAGGTATTACGGCAGACTTATAGCTGCGATACCCGCGACTTGGAAAGAGAAGTGCGACTGCCCCCTGAGGGAATACACCTCATCGTCTCTATGGACATGCAAATTCATCCCGTAGAGTCGCTTCGCCGCTTTCTTGAAGCCTTGCCTTCGCATCGGTTCGGCGGCATCTTCATCACAGGAGGCGACACGGCGAGCTTGTTCTGCGACATTGCCGGCGCCCAGCAACTTCTGCTCACCGGTGAGGTGCAGCGCGGCGTTGTGCACGGCGTTATTCGCGGCGGACTGTTCGATGGTCTGCCTATCGCCTTGAAATCCGGCGGCTTCGGCACAGAAGATTGTCTCGTGCAGGTCGTTGATCGATTGGCGGGCCATGCGCACTATGAAAGCGAGCCAGCATCATGACATCGTCGGAACCCACCATCGCCATCACGATGGGCGATCCCGCAGGCATCGGACCGGAGGTCATCGTGAAGGCGCTCAGCGATCCAAAGATCGCTGCACTCGCGAAATGGATTGTTGTCGGCGACCTGGCGATCTTCGAACGCGCCATCTCGGATTGCAATCTTCCTTCAGCTTCGTTGTCCGCAGAAGTGCGCCGGCCAATCGATCTTCCGGAGTTCCTCGCTGTAAAGCCGGGACAGATGAGTTCCGACGCAGGAGCCGCAGCCGTCGCTTGCGTTCGCGTCGCAACCGAGCTATGTCTCGCGGGCGAAGCTGCCGCAATGGTCACCGCTCCTCTTAATAAGGAGGCCGTCACCCTGTCGGGCCGTGCCTTCTCCGGTCATACCGAATACATCGCGGAGCTGTGCGGTGCGCGTGAGTCCCGTATGCTGCTAGCCGGTCCTCGACTGAACGTCATCCACGTGTCGACCCACATCCCCTTGCGTCGTGCCTGTGAGCTCGACATCAGCCGCATTCTCCGGACCATCGAGCTTGGCTACGAATCCATGCGGCTGCTTGGCCATCACGAGCCCCGCATCGTGGTATGCGGTCTCAATCCGCACGCCGGGGAACATTGCCTCTTCGGTTCGGAAGACCGCGATGCCATTCTTCCCGCCATCGAGGTAGCTCGTGCCCACGGCATCCCATGCGATGGGCCAGCGGCTCCAGATACCGTCTTCCTTCAGGCATCGCGCGGACGTTATGACCTGGTCGTCGCCATGTACCACGATCAGGGTCACATCCCGATGAAGTTGCTCGATTTCGATCACACCGTAAATATCTCGGTCGGCATCCCCATCATCCGCACATCGGTCGATCATGGCACCGCCTTCGATATCGCCGGGAAAAATCAGGCGAATCCGCAGAACATGAAGTCCGCCATGAAACTCGCCGCGGCCATGGCGGGAAACCGCTCCGCTTCTCCTGCCCTAGCGGGGAAAGGTTGACGTGGACACCGGCCTCACGCGCTATCTCAACGTGTCGATTGTGGCCATCTACATGGCGATCCTCATCGCCATGGGCCTGTTTTTCTCCCGCCGTCAACGCACCACGGATGCCTACTTCGTCGCCAACCGCTCCGTGCCTGGCTGGGCCATGGGCATCTCGCTGCTTGCCACCATCATCACCAGCGTCACCTTCATCGCCTATCCCGGCGCGTCCTATTCAGGAAATTGGTCACTCATCACACCCGGCGCCATGATGGTGGTGGTCCCCGCTATCGCTGGGCTGGTAATCGTGCCGTTCTTTCGGCATGTCGTGCGTATGTCCGCGTTCGAATATTTTGGCAAGCGCTTCGGCAGGTTTGTGCGGCTCTATTCCTCAGGCATCTTCGCACTCGGTCATCTCTCCAAGATGGCCTTCGTCCTCTATTTGCTTGCCCTCACGGTCAACAGCATGACCGGATGGAGCATCGAAATCGTTCTGCTGCTATCCACCCTCATTACTGTTATCTATGCCCTGATCGGCGGTCTCGAGGCGATCATATGGGCAGATGTTGTGCAGGGCATTCTCCTATGGGCAGGTGTACTCTCTGCCGCCGGCTATCTTCTCTACCTATCCCCGCTATCTGTCTCGCAGAATTTCGCTTTCGCGTGGCAGGCACACAAGTTTTCTCTCGGCGAAACTAGCCTCAACTTCCACCGCCCGGGCATCGCGGTTCTCCTGCTGTACGGCCTCTTCTTCTATCTCCAGAAATACACCGCCGATCAGACCGTAGTGCAACGTTATCTCGCCGCGCGCTCGGACCGGGAAGCGCTCCGCGGCATTCTCCTCGGCGCTGTTCTCTGCGTGCCTGTCTGGTCGCTCTTTATGCTCGTCGGGACGCTGCTGTGGTCCTTCTATAAGCACAGCGCGGATCGACTGCCCGCCTACGTCGTCAAGGGTGACCAGGTCTTTCCCTACTTTCTCACCACCCACCTGCCGCCCGGACTCGGCGGCCTGCTGCTGGCCGCGCTCTTCGGCGCAGGCATGGCCATGCTGGCTTCGGACTTCAACTGCCTGGCCACAATCGCCGTTGAAGACTTTTACGATAACTTCCGTCCACGATCCACGGATCGGCACCGGCTTCGTCTCGGGCGCCTTTGCGTCCTGCTCAGCGGACTCACCGCATGCACATTTGCCTGGGTGCTCGCGCATAGTCACGGTGCCGTGCTCGCGCTGTACTACGCCACCGCTTCCATCCTGGCTGGTGGGTTGGCCGGCATTTTCCTGCTGGCCTTTCTCACTAGGCGCGCCAACGACTTTGGCGCGAAGATCGGCATTGCTGCCAACCTCGTCCTCACCGCTTGGGCTTCACTTACGGTGGGCGCAAAGCCGCTGCTCTCGCTCGGTCGCTTCCGCTTTACCTGGCACGAGTACATGATTGGCGTCGTCGGCCAGCTGACTCTGTTCGCTGTTGGTTATGCGTTCAGCCATCTGCGCAGCGCGCCTCCGCAGGAGATCACCGACCTTACCCTCGCCGGCTGGCTTCGCACCTGCTCCCAGTCGCACCTGCCCACTCCGTCCGGCTCCTCATTAATCAGGCACTTCACCACCGACCTCCCCGGAGAAGAACCCTCATGAACCGTCTCGATCGCGCCCTCAGCAATAGCAAGCGTAAGACGCTGCTCGGCGCCTCCGTCTACTTCTACGATCCCATCTTTCTCGAGATCGCCGGACACCTCGGCTTCGATGTCGTGTGGATTGAAATGGAGCATGCATTTATCACCTACGCCGAGGCCGCCGATCTCTGCCGCATGGCCAAGGCGCACGACATGCTCACCATGATCCGCGTACCCGATACGCGGAGGGAGTGCATCCTCAAAGCCGCGGAATGCGGCCCCGACATCATCGACCTTCCCATGGTCAATACACCGGAGCAGATACGCGAGCTGCTCAATTACGCCAAATTTCCGCCTGCAGGTGAGCGCGGCTTCTTCAGCATCTCCCGCTCCCTTCGCTACGGTTTGGTCGATTCCGTAAGCGACGAACAGCAAAAACTCAACTCCGAGCTTTCCCTTATGGTCCAGGTAGAGACCACCGGGGCCGTCAACCGCATCGAGGAGCTCTGCGCCATTGAAGGCATAGATATTTTCATCGGACCGGGAGATCTCTCTGCCAGTCTCGGTGTCGCCGGCCAGATCTCCCACCCAAAAGTGGAGGAAGCCGTGCGTCACATCGTGGCGACGGCGCGCCGCCATAACAAACGTGTCGCCACCGCCGTAGGTCAGATCACTCCCTTCTGGGCCAGTCTCGAGCTTGACCTGCTCTTCTGCGCCAATGACATCGTCTGCCTCAAAGCCGGCGCCGTGAATGCGCTCCAGCAGGCGGAGCAGCTTCTTGCGAAGCAGCCAGCGCTCCTGGAGCGCCAATGACAGCGATGCGCACGATCGCGATCCAGCAGCCTCCCAAACTCGTGTGCGGCCGCGAAGCCTCGGCAGCGTGCAGCGAGCACTTGCTGCAGCGGGGAAGCCAGCGAATACTCTTCGTGACTGGCCGAAAGACCTGTGTGTTTGCCGACGGCATCGCGCAGGCTCTCCGTTCGTCAGGCGCCGTTTGCGATATCTACTCCGAAGTGCCGCAGGAACCCACCATCGGTGCCTATGAAACCGCGCTCACCGCCGCGCGCGATTTTCAGCCGGATACCATCGTCGGTATCGGTGGCGGCAGCCCTCTCGACGTAGCCAAACTGCTCGCCGTCTTCGTGGATGAACAGCGCGACATCTCGCAGTTCTTCGGCATCGGACTCGTTGAACGCCGTCATGTCCATCTGGTTTGTATGCCATCCACCTCAGGAACAGGCAGCGAAGTCTCCCCCAATGCCATTCTGCTCGATGAAAGGGAAGAGTTGAAACGCGGTGTAATCAGTCCATGGCTCGTCCCGGACGCTACCTTCGTTGATCCCCATTTCATGACATCCATGCCAGCCATGGTGACCGCCGGCACAGGCATGGATGCGCTCACGCACTGCATCGAGGCCTATGCCAATCGCTTCGCCTATCCCGCAATCGACACGTATGCCCTCGGCGGGATCCAACTGATCAGCGGCAATCTTCTGCAGGCAATTCAGTCTCCGGGCAATCTGGATGTTCGGGAAAATGTCGCTATCGGTAGCCTTTTCGGAGGCCTGTGTCTCGGGCCGGTCAACACCGCCGCTGTGCACGCCCTCTCGTATCCGCTGGGTGGACGTTTTCACGTGCCGCATGGCATCTCGAACACCATCCTGCTGCCCCATGTGCTCCGCTTCAACCTGCCGGCCGCCCCGGAACGATATGAGCAGATCGCGCTTGCGCTCGGCGTAATCCGCGGCGACACTCCAGAAGCGACTGCGCTCGCCGGCATCGAACGTATCGAAACGCTTGCCCGTGAGGCGGCAATCCCAATGCGGCTGCGCGAGTGGGGAGTTCCCTCCCACTCCCTAAAAGAAATGGCGTCTGCCGCGCTCGGCGTAACGCGATTGCTACGAAATAACCCTCGGGACGTCACGCATGAGGACGCGCTCTTGCTTTACGAAGCAGCCTATTGACGGATATACCCTGCCATTTCACAATTGCTTCGACTCTGAAAATTGTGGCACTCTAGAAAGCAGTCACCTGGTCAATTCCGCCAGGCTCGCACCCAGAACCAGCCGCAGAGCGCGTTCTCGAAAGGGCCTGCCATCATGGCAAAAAGTTCCCAGACTTCTTCGGCTGAAGTGCAACGGCGCCGCCGCCCGCGATGGGCAATGGACGCAGCGAAAACCGCTCCTGTCGCTGCCCCA
>JAUTWX010000065.1 GCA_030838385.1 Acidobacteriaceae bacterium | reverse complement strand
CTTCTGGTGTTTCACCAGCGTATCGACACGGGCTACAGTTGCCTTCACGCGCGTCTGCAGGATCTCTTCCGTGATCTCCTCTTCGTCGAAGATCACCACTTCCTTGATGTTGCGCACGCCGCGCTTCAGGTCTTCGCCCAGCGCCACCACTTCGCGGATCACGATTGGCGACCGCGAGATCGCCTTCAGCACGCGCAGTTGTCCCCGCTCGATACGCTTGGCAATTTCGACTTCGCCCTCGCGCGTCAACAGCGGTACTGTGCCCATCTCGCGCAGGTACATGCGGACGGGGTCGTTCGTCTTCTCGAGGGTTCCCGGTGTCAGGTCAAGCTCAACGTCGTCGCCCTCTTCGGCGTGCTCCGCGTCGAACTTCTCCGCCCCGGCAAACTTGGGCTCGCCTTCGAGCAGGTCGATGCCCTGGGTGTTAATGGTGGTGATGAGATCGTCAAGGTCGTCCGCCGAATGCATGTTGTCCGGCAGCAGGTCGTTTACCTCGCCATAGGTGAGGTATCCCTTTTCCTTGCCCTGATCCATCAACTTCTGGATGTCGTCTTCGAATTTGTCTTCTATCGCCAAAGCGCGCCTTATCTCCCCGCGTTATTTCGCCGCTGGCGCAGCTCTCGCTGCGCTGGTTTGTCTTGGGCAAACCGTTCTATCTATGAGCGAAGATGCGCGATAAGGGCCATCCTATAGTGGCTAATCCCGCGGCCTGGAAAGGCATCGTGCGGGCTGGTTGACGCGCTCTTCAAGACAGAGAAAGTCAGGATATCACGCTGTCCACTCGATTCTGACCGGCAGACACTTTTATCCTCAATTGGTTAGATGTACTTCGGGGCATTTTGTTTCACCTCGGCAGAGCTTTCCGGCAGGATTTCTCGCCGGTCTGCCGCTTCAGGTCTGCCCGTCAGTGAGCGATGCTCTCCGCCGGTGCCGGGCTGGTAGCTTGTATCTGTCTCCGCCTCGCAGCTCGCTGACAGCCGCCACTGCTGCAGATAAGACATCAGGGCCTCCGTTGCCAGCACCGCCACCAGCAACGTGAACTCGTCGAATATCCGGCTTTCCGTCCAGATGCCGAAGTAGAGCAGCACCGGGAGGCACACCCACATCGCCCATAGCATTCGCTGGCTGCGCACGCTGAGCCGCCGCCAGTTCAGGGTCACCACCGGCAGCAGGAAGCTCAATGCACTGGCCATCTGCGGCCAGTGCCGGGGATTTGCAAAGTCCCCCAGGTTGCGAGGAATACGCGAGCCGGTCATCGAGGGATTATGGGCAAAGTGCCGGGCGATCAGCACCCGCACCACCGCCCAGGCCGCTAGCAGGGCAGCCGTTTGCAACGCTAGAATAGTGCGCCGGCCGCTCTCGCCCCTCTCCGGCCATGCTGCCGCTATCCACAATGGCACCAGCAGGATAGCCGTCTCGCGGTTCAGCGCTATCAGCGGCATCAGCAGCAGCAGAGCCACGACCTGCCGCCGCATGGCGAACACCGTTCCTAGCCCAAACAGCAAGAACTCCGGCAGATCGTAGGGATACCAGTAGGCCTGCTCAGCCCGCGCCGCATAGCTCGTGTACAGGATCGCAAGCACGATCGCCCAGGGCAGCCACCACAGCGGACCGGCCACCTGCCTGCCGGCGTAGTTGGCCAGTAGCCCCAGCAGGCACACGGCTACGCAGCCGATCAGGATGCTCAGCACCTTCTCCGGCGTGTAGGGCTCGACCACCAGCTTGTTCTCGTTCAAGCGGTCGGAGACCCGCTGCATCGCGTGGTTCTGATGGGCCCAGCGCATCGCCGGCTCCATCAGCACCCGGCCCTGGAAGGGCAATTGATCCTGCCCCTGCTCGTAGGCCGTCATCTGCATGATGATGGCATTGGTATTGACGAAGAAAATCGCCCGCGCGCAGTGCGTCGAAGCCAGCACCAGCAGCAGGTAAATCCACCAGCGTCGCACGGGCAAGCCTCCGGGCGGGAAGTGGGCGGGGTTGCAATGCGTCCGCGAACCGCGCCATCCACGTAGGATGGCAATTCCCGACTCTAGCTGCCCTGGACTCTAGCTGCCCTGACTGACCAGTTCATGCATTCGCTGGTCCAGCTCTCGTAGTCGCCGGTCCAGCTCCATCCGCTCCGTCATCAGTGCGGTCACGCCAGCCAAATCGCCTTTACGCTCCGCCTCGGCAATCTCGCTCCGGATGGGTCGCTGCCGCTGCTCCACACAATGCCGCTCCAGTGTCACCAGCGCCGACTCCAGCTCGGGCGCGTTTACCGGCTCGCGCTCTCGCATCAGCAGTTGCGCTACCAGCGTGCGGGCGCCCGGCTGCTCCAGCGCCTCCAGGGGATCGGCGTCCTTCCGCCCCGCTAGTTCCTGCAGTGTAGTCAGGATGCCAAGCCCCTCAAAATACTCGGCTTGCGTCGCCATTGCCGCTGAAGCCCGCTGGAAGTTCTCGCTCTCCAGCGGCCCGGCCAGCGCCCGCACCAGCACCCGCTCGCATTCCGACAGGTTCGACACCCCCAACGCGGCAATCTGCCCCTGCCGCTTGGCCGCCGCCTGCTTCAACTCCTGCCGCAGCAGCGCAGAGTCGATGCCCAGCTTCTGTGCCGCATCCTGCGCAAACTCATCCCGCACAATGGCGTGCGGCATCCGCCGGATGTGCGGCAGCAGAAAGTTCACCGCCTGCACCTTCCCCTGTGCCGTCCGCACCGGGAAGAGCTTCCGCGCCCGCTCGATCAGGTAATCCGAATGCCGTACCGCCAGCTTTAACGCCTCGGCGTACGCCTGGATGCCCCTTTCGCGCACAAACCGGTCCGGGTCCAGCCCGCCCTCAAGCGTCACCACCCGCACCTCAAAGCCTTCCTCCGTCAGCAGCGCAATCGACTTCTCCGCTGCGTTCGCCCCCGCCGTATCCGGATCAAAGTTCACCACCACGCGCGTCGTGTAGCGGCGTAAGAGCCGCGCCTGCTGCTCGGTAAAGGCCGTCCCGCTGGTGGCCAGCACCGGCGTCACCCCCGCGGCAAAGACGGAGATGCAATCCATCTGCCCCTCTACCAGGAGCGCAAAGTTCTGCTGCCGGATCGCCTGCAGCGCCTTGTCCAGGTTGAACAGCACCTGCCCCTTCGAATAGAGCGGCGTCTCCGGAGAGTTCATGTACTTCCGCGGATCGTCCGCGTCCAGCGCCCGCGCCGTGAATGCGATCACCCGGCCGCCTTCATTCGAGATCGGAAACGTGATCCGCTTGCGGAAGTAGTCGTACATGCGGCCGGCGCTGCCATCCTCCTGCTCTTTCGCACGGAAGAGCCCCGAAGCCCGCAGCACCTCCTGCGGTGCCGCGCCGTTGAGCCGGTCGCGCAGACTGCCGAACCCCTCCGGCGCGTAGCCGACGCGGAACTTCGCAATGGTCTCCGCCTTCAGGCCGCGTCCGGTCAGGTACTCTCTCGCGCGTGCACCCTCGGCGGACTTCAATTGTTCCTCAAAGAACAGCGTTGCCTGCTCGTACAGCTCCAGCAGGCGCCCGCGCAGCCGGCTCTCCGCCGCCTCTTCCGGGGAGGAGAACTCCCGCTTGGGCAGCGCAATCCCGCACTTCTGCGCGACGATCTTCACCGCCTCCGGAAAGCTGACCTTGTCGATCTCCTGCACAAACTTGAAGACATCCCCCGAAACACCGCACCCGAAGCAGTGGTAGAACTGCCGCGTCACGTGCACGGAAAAGGACGGCGTCTTCTCACCGTGAAACGGGCACAAACCGGAGTAGTTCTGCGCGCCACTCTTCTTCAGCGTGATGTACTCGCCGATCACGCGGACGATGTCCGCCTGCTGCTTCACGCTCTGGGCAAAATCCGACATGCTGAAGGTTTGCGACTCCAAGGGTTGAAAGCCAGTTGTAACCCGATTCTCGGCTACTAGCGAACTCCACGTTTGTGGAAAGTCCAGCTAACACCCCATCGGGCTCTCTTCAGATAGAATCCAGCCCGAATCCCTCGGCAGTTGATAATTGTGACTTCTCGCAAACGGAGGTCCGGCTTTGACGGAATGGAACGCCTCGGAATACGACCGGCTCTCCGCCCTGCAGGCCACCATGGCCGAAGAGGCGCTCTCAACGCTCCAATTGCGGGGAAACGAACGCATTCTGGACATCGGCTGCGGCAACGGAAAGACCACCGCCGAGATTGCAGCGCGGGTTCCCCAGGGAACGGTGACTGGAGTGGACGCCTCGGCCGAGATGATCGCCTTTGCCAGCACGCGCTGGAGCCCGGCTCACTCCAATCTGCAAAATCTCCACTTTCAGGTGGCCAATGCACGCCATCTCCCCTTCCAAAGCGAGTTCGACTTGATCGTCTCTTTCAACGCGCTCCATTGGATCCCCGAGCAGGACCTGCCCCTCCAATCGATCCGTGCCGCCGTCAAGTCCCAGGGCCGGGCGCAACTGCGACTGGTGCCGAAGGGCGATCGGGAAAGCCTGGAGGATGTGATTGAGGAAACACGTCTCTCCCCGCGGTGGGCCGATTTTTTCAAGACCTTTCACGATCCCTACCTGCACCTCACGCCAGGGCAATACGCCGATCTGGCGGAGCGCAACGGCCTTCGCGTTTCCAGCCTCCAAACAGCCGCCAAGGCGTGGGATTTTCAATCCCGCGCGGCATTCCAGGCCTTCGGCGCCGTCACCTTCGTCGAGTGGACCCAGCACCTGCCCGAAGCAGAACGTCCCGCCTTCATCACCGATGTTCTCGATCTTTATCAGTACGTGGCTGCCGACGCGCCCGGAGAAGAAAACTACTTCCGCTTCTACCAGATGGACATCGTGCTCTCGCCGAAGTAGCGACGCCCCAGAGTATCCGCCAGAGTATCCGCCAGGACTGACCAAACCTCGCTATATCCTGCCATTGGTGTTCACGGGCACGGCATTGCCCGTCTGTCGTCCAAACCCGCAAGGAGTACATCAGCAGCGCATGAAGGCCAATATCCTCTCCCTGGCTCTGATCTTCGTGGCGCTCTCCCTCTTCGTGCCCCGCTTCCTTCACCAGCCGTGGACGCCGCTGCGTACCGCCGGTGCGATCGTCGCCCTGGCGTCGCTCTCACTGATCGTGCTGGCGCGCATCCAACTCGGCCGCTCGTTCTCGGTTCGCGCCAAAGCCACCCGCCTGGTCACCACTGGCCTCTATGCGCGCATCCGCAATCCCATCTATACCTTCGGGTGCTTCTTCTTTCTCGGCCTCGCGATGTTCGTCCCCGCGTGGTGGCTGCTGCTCGCCCTGCTCGTGGTCATTCCCATGCAGATCGTCCGCTCCCGCCGGGAAGCGGCCGTCCTCGAAGCCACATTCGGCGACGAATACAGGCGCTATCGCCAGCAAACCTGGTTCTAGTAAGGCCAGCACAGATACGTTCCGCCCATTACGGGAACGCCCCCAAAAATTGCCAGATCACTCCACTCAATTCGCTACACTGGATATAGATCAACCTCCACCAGGAGGACAGAGACACCAAAAGCCACCGCATCGGTGGCTTTTTGCATTCCCGCAGACCTGCTTTGAGCCGACCGCCTTTGAGCCAACCGGTCCTGGACATATTTACCGATAAACCCTTTAGAAAGAGATATTTGACGCTCGGAAGACCCCATATCCTCATGATTCGAATGATGTTATACCGAGCCCTCCCGCAGCGGGAGGGGGAGGGGGCTGGTCACGTTACCCGACCACCCATCAACAGCGCTGTCCCGATCCGGCACGCTTCGGACGAGAAATCATAGTTCCCGGACAAACCCCTCCGCGATTTCTGTCTCTAAGCCACAACGGAGCCATACCGGAGCTTGAAGGGCGTGCATTGCCCGCGGTGTGGCCTGGAATTTCCTCGTACTCTTTACCGCTTCCCCCTTCACCGCCGCCCTTCCGGCGATGAGAGCCGTCGCAACGGAACCGGAGATCGCCATGCATGCTGTCGTCGACACACTGCACACTTACTTCGATAAGCTCCTGAATTCGCCGCACCATCTCATGGCGTACATCGCTGCAGCCGCAGTTTTGCTGGTCAGCATCCCGCTGGCGCGTGCGCTTTTCGGTTCGCACAGCCGCAGCGACAGAGACATCGCCGATGATGCCCCGGTGAGCGCGGCCTCGCCCTCGATGCTGGGGCTCAGCTCTCCTGTGATCGATTTCAAACCCGTTCCGATCGAGCGCGCGCCGTCGCGAGCGCAAAGCCCGATCCCGTCCAATGTGACCGCGATCAACGGCTCACTTACCGTCGAGTGCATTCACTGCGGCGTCACCATGCCTTCCCGGCAGGATTTCTGTCCCGCCTGCGGCTACGCCCAGCCAATGAAGCAGAGCTTCACCGCGGCCTTCCCGGCATAATCACAGGCTGCGCACTGCAGGTCCCGCGCCCCCTGCCGATGCGCTAGATGCTTCAATCCGCCGGGCTGGCCGCCGTGAAGTCCGAGCAGCACGGCTTCATCACCGGCTGGAACTCCATCAGCTCCACGCGCGTTCCGTCCGGGTCGTAGAGGTTCGCCTGCCACTTGCCGTCCTTGCCCATGGTCGGGCCGTCGTGCCGCGGACTGAAGCGAACGGCGTCTTCTACATAGAGCTTTGTGACCGCCGTCTCCATGTTCGGCACGCCGAGCGAGAAGTGGTTCATCACGCCGAGCTGACGCGCATCCACCTTGTCGGCCGAGCCTGAATCAGAGCCGGGGCCGGTCATCATGTACTCCAGCCAGTCGGGCCCATCCGGCACCTGCTGCGCCACCCAGTCCAGCTTGCCCGGATGCATCGCGCCATACCAGTACGGTCGGAAGCCAAGCAGATCGCGATAGAAGCGGTCCTCCGCAGCGCGGTCTTTCACCAGGAAGCCGACGTGGATGATACGCGGACTCACCAGGCTCTCCGACGCGTGGAACGGATGCGCGGCCGATTGGAAGAACTCGACGCGGTTGCCCTCGGGATCGCGAGTGAAGAACCACTTGCTGCCATCGGAGCCGGTCTTCATCGCATCGATGTCGCCGTAGTGATGCGCCACGAAGTAGCCGCGCAGCGCGTCGGCGTCGGTCGTCGCGAAGGCCACGTGATCCAACCGACTGATCGAGTGGCCGGCCGGCAGCGGCAGTACCTCGATAAACTGCTGCTCGCTCAGGCGATAGATGGTGCCTGCGGGATTCTCCGGATCGGATTCCTTTGCCGCGCCCAGCTCCTCACCGTAGAAGTGCTGAGCCGCCGCCGGATCGCTGGTGTAGACGGCCATGTGGGAGACGCCAGTAATTTTCGGGCGTGCATCTTGCGCGCGCCCGGCACACGCGCTAGCGAAAAGTACCGCGAAGACGACCAGCGAGACCAGGGAAGTACGAAACCGTGATGGTTGCATATATTTGAGACCAGCCTTGTCCGAACCCCATAATTAGATTTGGTCCGACAGAGCCATCATCGCGCAAAACCGTTATTTCTGCAGCCGAGGCCTGGAACTCACTCGCGCTGCCACATCGCACGCACCTCTGGCGGCGTCAGTCCGCGCTCACGCAGCGCCCGCAGGCTCAGCGCATCGGTCCGCTTCGCCAGCCGCTGCCCGGTTCGATCGCGGAGCAGCGGACAATGGTGCCACCCCGGCGGCATAAGTCCGAGCGCTCGATATAGAAGGATCTGCCGGGCGGTGGACTTCAGCAGATCTGCACCGCGCACCACCTCCGTGATCCGCATCGCCGCGTCGTCCACCACGCACGCAAGCTGGTATGCCGGCACATCGTCGCGCCGCCACACCACGAAGTCGCCGAAGTCGCGGCCCGCAACGTAGCTTTCATCTCCGGCTCCGCTGTCTTTGAAGCGGATCTGCTCGCCATCAGAAACTCGAAATCGCCAGTTCACCCCTGCCGGCTCACGCGCCTTGGCGACAGCACCAGCAGCAGGGCGACAGCGACCCGTATATATCGGTTCGTCATCGTCCTGAACCCCGCCGCGGGCGCCCTCATCCTCATGCGGCGCACTCACCGAGGCCGCCAGCTCACGCCGCGAACAACTGCACGGATAGATCCGTCCGCCCGCGCGCAGCCGCTCCCAGGCGTCGCGATAGAGTCCATAGCGCTCACTCTGCCGATACGGACCAAACACGCCACCCACATCTGGACCTTCCTGCCACGAGATTCCCAGCCAGCGCAGGTCCTCCGTCATCGCCGCGGCGCAGTCCGCGCGCGCTCGCTGCGTATCCAGGTCCTCGTCGCGCAAGATCAGCACGCCATCCGCATCGCGCGCCCGCTCATACGCGGACCAGAAGGTGCGCGCGTGGCCCAGGTGCAGCAGTCCGGTAGGCGAAGGCGCGAGCCGCCCCCGATATTCTTTCGGAGGCGCTGTCATGCACTGAACTGGCGCAGGTGATGGTCG
>JAUTWX010000011.1 GCA_030838385.1 Acidobacteriaceae bacterium | reverse complement strand
GTGGACTGTCGCAGTTCGGCAAAGACAGCTTCCGCTGTCTCATCCACAAGCTTGCGCATCGCGCGGACCTCGTTCACGCCGGCGACCAGCGGCACCATAATCTCCGGCACCGTCCGCACGCCCCTTCTCCGCACCGCGATCGCCGCTTCCAGGATCGCTCTTACCTGCATGACGATGATCTCCGGATGGGTGATGCCCAGACGGCAGCCGCGGTGGCCCATCATCGGGTTGGTCTCCTGCAGATCACGCGTGCGTGCCCGCAGACGTTCCAGCGTCGCGATCTCTCCAACATGGAGTCCGCGCTGACGGGCGCGGCGCAGGCGTTCGTCAATCTCTTCCAGCCGGGGCAGAAATTCATGCAGCGGCGGATCGATCAGCCGGATGGTGACCGGCAGGCCATCCATGCTGCGGAAGAGCGCCTCGAAATCGGCCTTCTGAATCGGCAACAAATGATTGAGCGCCTGCTGTCGCTGGTCAGCGTCCTCGGTCAGGATCATGGCCCGGATCCACTCCAGCCGTTCGGGAGCAAAGAACATATGCTCTGTCCGGCACAGTCCAATGCCGGTAGCTCCAGCGCGCCGTGCACGCTCCGCGTCGCTGGGCGTATCTGCATTGGCGCGTATCGGCGTTACGCTGACACACTTCGCCCAGCCAAGGAACTCATGCAGCATGGCGTTGTGCAGCGAACCAGCGCGCAACGGCACCTTGCACGCAAATACCTGGCCGGAGAGCCCGTCGAGCGATAACCAGTCGCCTTCGCGCAGCAGCAGGTCGCCGATCTTCACCGTACGTGCCTGCTCGTTCACCGCCACGGCATTCGCGCCTGTGATGCAGCACTTACCCATCCCACGCGCGACCACCGCGGCATGGCTGGTCGCTCCGCCGTGGGCCGTCAGAAAGCCCACCGAGGCCTCCATGCCGTGAATATCGTCGGCCACCGTCTCCTGTCGGACCAGGATGATTGGCCTCTCGCGATGTTTGCCGGCCATCGTCACAGCACGGTCCGCTGTCAGCGCAATCTGTCCCACCGCCGAACCGGGAGACGCCGGAAGCCCATGCGTCACCGGCGCGACGTCTACCTCGGACAGGTCGAGCTGCGGTGACAGGATCTCGTTGACCTGCTCCGGCTTCACGCGCTCCAGTGCTTCGGTTCTGGAGATCAACCCTTCATGGGCCATGTCGACCGCACACCGCAACGCCGCGAGCGCACTGCGCTTGGCTGTCCTGGTCTGCAGCAGGAAGAGTTCGCCCCTCTGCACCGTAAACTCGAAGTCCTGCACCTCGTGCAGGTGCTTTTCCAGCCTCTTGGTGATGGAGCGAAGCTGCGCATCGATCGCGGGCATCGTCTTCGCCAATTGCGCGAGCGGCAGCGGCGTGCGAATGCCTGCAACGATGTCTTCTCCCTGGGCGTTGGGCAGGAACTCGCCAAAGATTGCTGGATCGCCAGTTATCGGATTGCGCGTGAAGCCAACTCCAGTGCCGCTGTCCATTCCGGAGTTGCCAAAGACCATCGCCTGCACGGTAACGGCCGTCCCTGCCTCTTCCGGAATGTTGTACATGCGGCGATAGTGCTGGGCACGCGCGTTGGTCCACGATTGGAACACCGCTTCGGTCGCCATCAGGAGCTGCTCCCGCGCATCCTCCGGAAATGGTCGTCCCGCGTGCTGCAGCACGCACGCTTTAAATTCGGCAATGACGGTACGCAGTGCGTCTTCCTTCAGTTCGAAATCGAATGCCACCTTGTGCTCACGCTTCACTCGCTCCAGAATTTGATCGAACTGCGCCTTGGGCACCTCGAGGACCACCGCGCCGAACATCTGGATCAGCCGCCGGTAGGAATCGAGCGCGAAGCGTAAGGCGCCATTTGTCGCCGCCAGCCCCTCCACATTGGCTTCGCTCAGCCCCACGTTCAGAATGGTGTCCATCATCCCCGGCATCGATACCGCCGCGCCGGAGCGCACGCTCACCAGCAAAGGCTGCTCGACACCGCCGAAGCGCTGCCTCTGCTTCCCTTCCAGCCACGCAACGGCAGTATCCATGGCACATTCCAACTCCTCGGGAAGCCGCTTGTGCTTCAGGTAATGGCGGCACGCGCTTGTCGGGATGGTGAAGCCGGGAGGCACAGGAACGCCCAGCCGCGCCATCACAGCCAGCCCGGCGCCTTTGCCTCCGAGCAGAGCCCTCATGCTTCCTTCCCCGTCGGTCGTCTCTGCGCTGAAGCGATAAACGCTGGACTTGTTCACGGATGTGATGGACATTGCTGACTCCTGGATGAAAGTGACTCGCTGGGCCGCGAGCATATCGTCGGGCCATGTATGTGGCCGACTCCCGGAGTAGATGCGACCCTCCGCCCCGCCAGCAAGTGTCAGAGGTCCAAGTGGACGCCCGTCCGATTCGGACCAGTACCCTTTTGATTGTGCAAAATGCGGGCAATCGGTCGTTTTCTCCTCGACCGTTTCGGATGTCCACTCCTACAATCAGGCCATGCCCGCCCGCGCGCCACGCCTCCCTGCAATGCCCATAACCGAGCGAATGCTTCAGGAGCTGAACGACGCCATCGAAGCGCGCCGGGTGCAGGAAGGCATCGCGCTGCTCGGCCGTCTGGATTGCAGGCGGATTACCTTGAGCGCGTTGGGTGCGGTGCAAGCGCCCTTCCTGCTGTGCCTGGCCCAGTCGGTGGATCTGGGGTACGAGTCTTCCCAGCTCGTGGATGATCTGTTGCAGCAACTCCCGCCCGACCGCCGGGCGCAGATGCCACTGCGCGATTTCCTGATGGTGCGCATGGCGGAGGCATTCACTGCCATGGCGCATGAGGATACCGATCGTGCGATCGATCTCCTCGCCTTCGTGCTGGGCGCGGAGCGCGAACTGGGAAGCGAGCACCTCAGTGTGTTGGCGCACTTCTGGAAAGGGCGTGCCCATCGCAAGAAGGGCGAGTATCAGAAAGCCTTCGAAGACATCGTGGCTGCGCGGCAGTTAGCCCAGCATCTCGAACTGAAGAAGCTGGCAGCGGCCATCCAGATTCAGGAAGCGTGGCTGGCCTTCCAGCGCGCAGAGCCAAAGGAGGCCTGGTCGCTGCTCGATCAAGCCGAAGAACAACTGCGCACGACCGATGACGATATTTCGCTTGGCAACATCAGCTCCGCTCGCGGCCGAATCGTCCGCCGTACGGGTGAATATGCGGAGTCGCTGGCGCACTATGAGCGCGCAGTCGCCATCTATCAGCGGCGCAATGCCGATCACCGTAACCTTGCCCGAACGCTGGTGAATGCGGCTTATGTGAAACGCCTGCTTGCGCTCAATCTGCGCAAACAGTTGGACACACGCGCCAGCCGGCAGGCGACCGCTGGAGCACGCGCGGCGGATGGCAGCGGAGGCGCGAAGCGCCGCTACATGGCGCTCTGCCATCAGGCACTGGCCGATCTGGAAGAGGCAGGAAGGATCTACGCTCTGCATCAGCATCATGGCGGCACGGGATCGGTGCTGGTCAACGGAGGACATCTACATCTCGATCTCGGCGACATTGAACGCGCAGCCGTCGAAGGCGCCAAGGCATACGATCTGGCGCACAGCAAGCATGACCTGATCCTGATGGCCCGTGCCCGCATCCTTGAGGCCTACTCGGAGAATGCCCGCGTGGAGGAGGAGCTCGGTGAGGATGCGAACATCGCAACCCACGCGCACCAGGCTCGCCGTTACGCGGAGGAGGCCGTGCAACTCGCGCTGCAGACCCAGAACCGGCGCCTGCTGGCAGGCGCGCACATCGTCTGCGGCATGGTGGCCGCCAACGATTTTTTCCGCAAATGGGAAGAAGCGCGCCGCTGCGAGATGGAATCTGCGGCCTTGCTCCGTTCCTACGATCGCGATCATCTCGGAGAAGAGCTGGCCGTCCTCAAGTCGAAGATCATGCGCTCCATCGGCATCGATGAAACATTGCGCGCATGGTCCCAGGGCGTCGTCGGCCGCAAGACATTCCAGCAGATGACCGAGGAGTTCGCCGAGGTGGTGATACCTCAGGTATGGCTCCGCGAGGGCAAGAAGGTCTCCCGTGTCGCTGCGCGGCTCTCTATCTCTCCCAAGAAAGTACGGCGCATTCTCCGCAGTGTCGGCCTGCGGCATACCATCTGAACGCCGGGCGACACCCATAGCCGCAAAAATGCTGCCTCTTCTCTAACCACATCCATAATCTCCAAGGTGAACGGGGCGCCTATGGCCCGATAACCCTCTGCGCGTGGTGGCTCTGAACACTCGCACGGAATTGAGAGACAGATGCAGGTCGTGATTAAAGGCAGCTCCGGCATCTTGCCCGGAATCCAGCGGCATCCCACCTTCAGTTACAGGAGGGAGGTCCATCATGCCGAACAGATCTACAGTAGAGGCGGCAAAAAAAGATTTGCGTGAGGGCAAATCGGCATCGACGGCTGCGGGAGAATTTGTTCGTGAGGAGATTGAGCATGTGCGCGAGGGTAAGCAAGCTCGCCACAACAGGCCATCGCCATCGGTTTGAGCAAAGCGCGGCGGGCCGGCGTTCCCCTGAAGCCGCCCGCTCCGGGAAAGACGAGCGAGGGCACTCGAAAGCGTTCCAAGCAGGACTACGAAAAGGGACAGAGTGAACCAAAGACTCGCGAGGAGGGGTCTACGAAACGTGGCCGCGCCCGAGTCGCCGCCCTGAAACGCGAGCCGAAAAGCACAGCATCTCACAGCGCCCTATCGCAGCAGGCCAAGCGAGCTGCTCGCCGGCAGGGCCAGACTGTTCATAAAACCGCTTAGCCATCTGAGCCAGACCGGGCTACTTCGGATGGAGGCGCGGGCCCCTGGTAGCAAGACAAAGGCAGGCGAAAGATGCACGCGTCTCCGGCTCTTCTATGCGTAACAGTCATAACCGGGGTAATGCTTGGGCACTCCGGAATTGCGAATGCTGCTATTACAGATGGCGACAAGCAATTCTTGATCCAGGCTTCGCAATCGAACGTTGACGAAATCAGATTCAGCATCTTGGCGGAGAAGAAAGCCTCAAGGCCAGAGGTCAAAGCTTTCGCTCAGAAGATGGTGCTTGACCACAAAGCACTCGAAAAGAAGATGAAGCCCTTTGCGATGGCTTGGTCCGTCAAGCAGCCTGCCGCGCTCGATGCAGACCGTCGAAGAGAGTACAAGAAGCTGAAGGCTCTCTCAGGTGCGGCCTTCGACAAGGAATATATGGCTGTGATGGACAGGGACCATAACCAGATACTTGAGGCATTCACTCACGAGGCGAATGTTGCCACGGATCCTGATTTCAAGTCCACGGTGATCAGTGAGAAATCTGTCCTCGCAGCGCATACGAACATGGCAGACGAACTTAAAGACAAGCTGTGAAGGTGCACTGTCCGAGAGCCTCAGTGCTATCAGCCAGAGCGGCTTTGGACATCCCTCCTGCAAAGGCGGAACTCAGTCCGATGGAATTATCGGGGATATCTGCAAGGACTTTCCTACCGGCCCTGGCTCTCGGTAGGGATCCTTGTGGTCAGGCGCCCAGCAGTCGCAGCAGCAATCCGGCAGCGGAGGCGCCGATGATGGGACCGATGACCGGCACCCAGGCATAACTCCAGTCCGAATGCGCTTTTCCGGCAATCGGCAGCACAGCGTGCGCGATACGAGGGGCGAGATCGCGTGCCGGATTGATCGCATAACCGGTTGTGGCGCCGAGCGAAAGGCCGATGCCCCACACCAGGCAGCTCACAAGATATGGGCTGAGACCTGCGGCGGCTCCCGTGGCGAGCACAAGCTTTGAGCTCATGGAGCCAGCGACCAGGACAAGCACGAAGGTGGCGACGACCTCGCAAAAAAGGTTTGAGGCATAAGAGCGGATTGCCGGCGCAGTACAGAAGATGGCGCGCTTGACCTCCGGATCTTCCGTAATCCGCCAGTGCGGCAGATAAAAGAGCCAGACCAGCACCGCGCCACAGAAGCCGCCGGCAAATTGAGCGACCGCGTAGGGAAGCAGTTTGCTGAAGCTGCCCGACTGAATCGCGAACGCCAGTGTAATGGTAGGGTTCAGATGACCATCTATGCTGCCGAACAGGATGGCCGTAAAGATGCCGCACAACACGGCGAATGCCCATCCCGTCGTGATGACCATCCATCCGGAGTTCTCTGCTTTCGAGCGCTTGAGCAAAACAGCCGCCACCACACCGTCGCCCAGCAGGATCATCATCATCGTGCCCACAAACTCACCCAGCATCGGTGATCGCATCGGCGTCTCCCAGATTGGCTACCAGATTGGCTATTAGATCAGCTATGCCGCTGTCGCAGTAGCGACCTTCTGTAGCAGGTATTGTGCGGCAAGATCGCGAAAACGCGAGACCTCCTGCCTTGCCCATTCCTCATCGCGGCCGAGCAAGCTTGCCAGCAAAGCGGCGACGGCCGGCGCCATCTCTACAGCTGCGCGTGCGTTCAGGAACAACGCTCGCGTGCGCCGTGCGAGAACATCCTCCACGGAGCGCGCCATCTCTTCGCGCGCGGCCCACGCAACTTGCGCGGCGATGTAAGGCAGAGCGGGATGAAGCTGCCTGGCGAGCTCGGGATCGCTCGCCGCGAGCGCCTGAATGGCGGCTGCATCCGCACCGTACACCGAAAGCGCACCGTATCGTTCGCTGTCTTCGCTGTAACCGTGAATATGCAGGTGCTGCGTTGTGCACGGTCGATCATCGAGCCTGCCGAGCGTGACGGCGTGGTTCACCGCGTCTTCCGCCATGTGCCGGTAAGTCGTCCACTTACCACCGACAATTGTGAGTAGTCCGGAACCGTCAATATGGATGGTGTGATCGCGGGAGAGCGCCGAGGTCTTCCCGGCATCGGGACCGGAGGTCTTCACCAGCGGTCGAATGCCCACATACACGCTCAGCACATCCTCGCGTGTTGGCTTGTGGCTCAGGTATTGATCCGCGGTTTCGAGCACGAATTCGATCTCCTGTTCGAAAGGCAACGGCTCGTAGGAGGGCGCGTCGATCGGCGTGTCTGTCGTACCGAGCAGAGTGTGCTCGTGCCAGGGAATTGCGAACATCACGCGGCCATCGCTGGTGTGGGGAACCATGATAGCGGTGTCGCCGCGTAGGAAAGAGCGGTCCAGCACCAGGTGGATACCCTGGCTGGGAGCCACCATGGGAGTGATGCTCTCATCAGCAAGACGGCGCAACTCATCGGTGAAGATACCGGTTGCGTTCACCACGACCCGCGCGCTTATCTGAAATTTCTCTCCTGTCTCGCTGTCCTCTGCGGTCACTCCGTCAATAAAGCCATCCGCGTCCTTGGCAAGGGAAACTACCGGCGCATAGTTGATCGCAGTCGCGCCAAGATCGACCGCAGTTGCAATCAGGTGGATCAGCAGCCTGGCGTCATCGAACTGACCGTCGTAATAAACGACTCCGCCACGCAGACCATCTTCGCGAAGCGTTGGGATTGCCTTGATCGTCTCTTCACGCGAAAGCACTTCGGACTTGCCGAAGCCATACTTGCCGGCCAGCATGTCATAGATCTTGAGGCCGATGCCGTAAAAGGGCGCCTCCCACCAGGAATAGTTCGGCACGATGAACGGCACCTCGTGCACCAGGTGCGGCGCGTTTTGGCGAAGTAAACCGCGCTCCTTCAGCGCTTCCATGACCAGGGACACGTTGCCCTGCTCCAGATAGCGCACGCCGCCATGGACCAGTTTTGTGCTGCGGCTCGAAGTTCCTTTAGCGAAATCTTCGCGCTCCAGCAGGAGTACGGCAAAGCCGCGGGAGGCCGCGTCAACTGCGACTCCGGCACCTGTAGCGCCTCCACCGATGACGACCACATCCCATGGCTCCTTGCGGTCACGCACGCGCTGCACCATCTGTTCGCGATTCATTCTGCTTCCTCGGTCCACTTGCGGGAGCGCTGCACGGCATCTCTCCATTTGGCCTGCCGTTTTTCCATCTGCTTCGCGTCGGCCTTGGGCTTGAAGATCGTATCAGGCTCGCGCAGCTTCGCGATCTCGTCGGTGCTCTTCCAAAAACCGACTGCGAGTCCGGCTAGATAGGCCGCGCCTAGCGCCGTTGTCTCCAACACGGCGGGCCGTCGCACCGGCAGTTGCAGCAGATCTGCCTGGAACTGCATCAACATGTCGTTCGCAGCTGCGCCGCCATCCACGCGGAGCTCACGGAAGGGATTGCGTGTGTCCTGATCCATGGCCTGAAGGACGTCTGCGACCTGGAACGCGATGCTTTCGAGGGCCGCCCGCGCTATGTGTCCGATCTCGGTGCCGCGCTGAATGCCGATGATCATGCCGCTCGCATAAGGATCCCAGTAGGGAGCACCCAGCCCGGTAAAGGCGGGCACGAAAACTACATTGCGCGAGGACTCGACCGAGGCGGCCACACTCTCCACATCAGGAGACGCCGAGAAGAATCGCATATTGTCGCGCAGCCATTGCACCACTGCGCCGCCTACAAAAATACTGCCTTCGAGCGCGTACTCCAGCTTCTTTTCCGTCGAACAGACAAGGGTCGTGATGAGTCGCTCGGCGGAGAGAGTGAACTTGCTGCCGATGTTTTGGAGCAGGAAGCATCCCGTGCCGTACGTGTTCTTCGCGTCGCCCGGCGCGGTGCACAATTGTCCGAAGAGAGCCGCCTGCTGGTCCCCCGCGATGCCCGCAATCTGCACCTCGCCCAGCCCCAGCGAAGTGGTGACCTGTCCCACAGGCTCGCTCGACCACACCACCTCCGGCATCATGCTCTCTGGAATATTCAGGAGCTTCAGTAGTTCCGTGTCCCAGCGGTCCTGCACAATGTTGTAAAGCATGGTCCGGCTGGCGTTGGTCCGGTCAGTGATGTGGCGCTTGCCACTGGTGAGGTTCCACACCAGCCAGCTATCCACCGTGCCGAAGGCCAGTTTGCCGGCCTCAGCGTTGGCGCGCGCGCCTTGCACATTGTCGAGGATCCACGCGATCTTGGTCGCAGAAAAATATGGATCGATCAGCAGCCCGGTCTTCTGCCGGATAGAATTTTCGGCGCCGTCCCGATTTAGCTTCGCGCACAACGGAGCGCCTCGACGGTCCTGCCAGACGATCGCGTTGTAGACCGGCTTTCCGCTCCTTCGATCCCATACCACCGTTGTCTCGCGCTGGTTTGTAATGCCCAGCGCAGCCAGATCGCGCGGGCGCACATGGGCGCGACCCAGCACTTCGACAGCAGATGTGAGCTGCGAAGTGAGAATGTCGTAGGGATCGTGCTCCACCCAGCCGTCATCCGGGAACATCTGTTTGAACTCGTGCTGAGCTACGTTGACGATGCGACCGTCGCGTCCGAAGAGAATGGCGCGTGAACTGGTCGTCCCCTGATCGAGTGAGAGCACGTAATCCATAATCTGAGTGAATATCACGTCCCGATGAATGTCGACACGCTCACATGACCGGGGTCAACGCCGCCATAGCCGACGCCATATTCCATGCGACCGGCACCCGGCTGCGCACCTCGCCGATTCGAGCAGACGGCGTTGGGCCGCCCTCGATCAGCCGTCCGCCGAGTCAGTGAGCGTCGGAGCAATAACGACTGGACGCTAGTGCTCGTTTGCTGGAACAGCGATCCGATCAAAATCCTGTGACAGCTTCCGCAATTTCAGAGGGACATCATCCCCCGCCAGAGGCTTGCCATGTCCGGGAGCCAGAATGGTGGGGCTCAGGCTTGCCAATCGCTGTACGGAAGTACGCGCCGCGTCCCAATCCGAGGTGAAATACGAAGGCGGTCCATGCAGCTCTGGGTGCTGCGCCAGAGCCGCTTCGAAGAAGGACTCCGGTTTGGTGGTGCAAAATGCATCTCCGACCAGCAAGATGCGATCGGATGGACGGAAGAACGAGACATGGCCTGGAGTATGTCCGGGCGTGTGCAGCACCTTCCATCCAGGAAGTTCCGGCAGGTCCTGGAGCTTTGCAAGGCCGTAGAGGGCAGCTCCGTCCTCACCTTCCGCTAAAGGGATTAACCAGTTGCCTACGTCAATCGGCCCCCGTGGATACAGTGGAGAGAGCAGAGTCATCATCCCACCACCGGCGCCCAGATTGGGCTTTGGATATTGTTTCTGCCCTGTCAGGTAGGGAAATTCGAGAGGGTGAGCATAGATGGGTATGTTCCAACCCTCCGCCAGGTCCTTTGCGGCGCTCACATGATCGAAATGCCCGTGGGTCACGATCAGCGCACTGGGAGGAGTGCCGAATCGTTTCTCAGCCCATTTGCGAATATAGACGGCGCTGAATGGCAAGGCTGCATCGATCAAGCTCCAACTGCCGTCCACATGCGTAACCCCAAAGACGTTGACGAAGGCAATGCGCAATCCGCAAACGTC
>JAUTWX010000513.1 GCA_030838385.1 Acidobacteriaceae bacterium | reverse complement strand
CCGCATCGGCGGGCCGGCGAAATCTCACCATGATCTTGATGTATGGACAGCGGCGATATACATATTGCTGCGCATCCCGAGTGGAGAGGCCGCCCTCCGTCGTAAACACGCGAAGCAGATCTGCGCGTGTCATGCCTGCCTGGATGGTAGAGACATCTTTCAGCACCTGATCCATCGAGCGCATCAAGCCTTGATCGAGCGTGGGAGGCTTCGCCGGACTCTGACCGGCAGCGAAGGCAAGCCAGGCGAATGGGGCCAGCAGCAAGCTCACAATGGGACAGCGCATGACCTCACCTCCCGCCTTTACATCACGGACGCGCCAGCCAGTCTTGCACCTCGCCTTGAGGTCACGCAACAGGTATAGAGTAAGGAGCGACCACAACCCTGAAAGGACATCCAAATGGCCGCTCTCGGCACTCTCATGGGGTTCATTCCAACGCGTGACGGCGATGCTGCACGCGACTTCTACGAAACGAAAGTTGGGCTGCGCTTCATCTCCGATGACCAGTTCGCCCTCGTCTTTCAATCCGGGGAAAACATGATCCGCATCGCTCGCACAGGTTCGTTCACACCGGCGCCCTTCACGATCTTGGGCTGGCAGTCCTCCCACATCGAGCAGGATGTCCGCGACATGTCCGCGCGTGGAGTCACATTTGAGCGGTACGACTACATGGGACCGCAGGACGAGCTCGGCATCTGGACCGCACCGGGCGGCGCGAAGGTGGCCTGGTTCAAAGACCCCGACGGCAACACGCTGTCCATTTCACAGCACGTCTGATGTCACGCCGTGTGCTGGTCCTCGTAATCGTCTTTGCCGGCTTCGCGCTTGTCGTATGGTCGGGCTATCAGAACCGCCGCATGCAGCCATCCGTGCCGACACCAGCCGGCGCAGGCGAGTCGTCTGCCACGCAGCAGACCGACGCCGTCACCTCACCGCTCCTCGGAAAGCGCGCACCCGATTTCGCCCTGCGCGATCTCGCCGGTCACCGGGTATCGCTCGCCGACTACCGCGGCAAAGCGGTGCTCATCAACTTCTGGGCCACATGGTGCGCGCCGTGCCAGGTAGAGATGCCGTGGTTCATCACACTCCAGCAGAAGTACGCGTCGCAAGGATTCACCGTCCTCGGCATCGACAAGGACTACCCGGAAGACCTTCCCAAAGTCGCCGGCTTCGCGAAGAAGATGAACCTGAACTATCCGGTCCTCTACGGCAACCAGACGACCTACTCCGCGTACGGCTGCTGCGACTATCTGCCGATGTCCTACTACGTGGACCGGGCCGGCACCGTTCGCATCGCCACCGTCGGCTTGGGCGAGCGCGACACTGTAGAGACCTACATCCGCCGGCTGCTCCAGGCGTCTCCACCACCACCCGACACCCGCATCACTGCGTCGACAGCGACAACTCCGCCGCACTAGAGTCCTTCGAAGCAACACCAAGAAAGCGGCCGAAGACCTCGTTCGACAGCATCCGCCCGCGCGTCATCAGCGCAACGCGTTCGCCCGCGCGCGTCAGCAGCCCGTCGTCCACAAGCTCTGCCACGACGTCATCGAACGCTGCCACCGCCTGACCGCCAAATTCCGCATGCAGCGCCGCCAGCGACACACCCTCCACCAGCCGCAGCCCCAGGAACCAAGCCTCCTCCAGCTCCGCCGCGCGATCCACGCGCTCGACCTCGGCCTCCATCTCACCGTTCAGGTAGTCTGCGAGATCATCCGTATTGCCGAAGCGCACTACGCCGCCATCCCCACCATCATTCCAGCCCCGCAACATCGAGTGCGCGTCGAGCCCCACGCCCAGGTACGGCTCGCGACGCCAGTAGCGCAGATTGTGCCGCGCCTCCGCGCCCGGCCTCGCGAAGTTCGAAATCTCGTACTGCCGCACGCCCGCCCGCTCCAGGCGCTCGCAACCCGATTCGTACATCGCAGCCACTGTGTCGTCGGTCGCGACTAGGCCTGCGCCATAACGAGCACCGCCGCCGATCAGCTCCCGCCCTAGGCGCGAATCCTCATCCACCTCCAGCATGTACAGACTGGCGTGCTCCACGCCCAGCCCGCAGACTGCCTCCACAGACTCCATCCAGCTCGCCAGCGTCTGCCCCGGCAGCCCCGCGATCAGGTCGACATTCACCGCCAGCCCCGCATCCCGCAGCCGCCGCACATCGTCTTCCACGATTGCGCGTGTGTGCATCCGCCCCGTAGCCGCCGCCTCCGTATCCACCATCGACTGCACGCCCAGGCTCACCCGGGTCGCACGTACTTCAACCATTGCTTTAAGAAAATCAGCCGCGATCTGCCCCGGCGCACACTCCACCGTCACCTCCGCATTCCGCTCGATAACGAAGCTCTCGCCGATCGCCACAAATATCTCCCGCAGCCGCTCCGGCTCCAGCGTGCTCGGCGTCCCGCCGCCCAGGTAAACGCTGCCCACCCGCTCCGGCAGCCGCCATCCTGCAGATTCCGCTCTCTCCCACGCCCTGCGAATCTCCCCGCACACCCGCATCACATACAGCTCATGCTCGCTCGCCGGAAAGACTCCCGATGCGAAGTTGCAGTACGTGCACTTCGCCCGGCAGAAAGGCACTGAGATATAGAGGCCGAGCGTCTCGCTCATTCATCTATTCTCGCAGCCTCGTAGAATAAAGGCGAAGGAAGGCATGTCCGAAGCAA
>JAUTWX010000506.1 GCA_030838385.1 Acidobacteriaceae bacterium | reverse complement strand
GGCAAGCTCGCCGCGGCGCAGGTTGAACACTTCGCCGACGTGGTGCGCGTATTTCGCAACGCGGCTTTCGGTGCCGCGTACCGGTGCGGCCAGCCCGGCATCCTCGAGCTCGTGCAGTGCGATGCGCACCTCGTCCTCGGTCAGATCCATCACCGGGTGACGGCTCGAGCGCTGATTGCAGGCGTTGGTCAACGCCAGCAGGGAGAGCGGGTAGTACTCGGGCGTGGTGGTCTGCTTCTCCATCAGCGAGCCCAGCACGCGAGCGGCAGCCGCGGAGAGATGCGGTTCGAAATCCGGCATGAACATTGCTCCTGCACTCACCTTATCGTGATGCCCAGGCGCATGGACCAGCGAACTCTCGTACTCTAAGAAGAATGTCGAGCTCGATACTTCCCGCGCTCGAACGCGCGAAAACCGCGCAGCGCGCCGTGGCAACATACTTCCTGGCGAACGGCATTGTGATGGGCGCGTGGGTGCCGCATGTGCCGGACCGCGCACGGGACCTGCATCTGGATCCGGGTACGCTGGGCTGGGCATTGCTGGCGAGCGGCCTGGGCGCGGTAATGGCCATGCCGATCGCCGGCCGGATGACCGGGCGGCTCGGCAGCCGCGCCGTGTGCCGCGTAGCGGGCGTCGCCTTTCCCATCATGCTGAGCGCGGTCGTGCTGGCGCCCACTGCGCTGCTCATGGCACTGGCGCTGCTGTGCTTCGGTATCTCAGGCGCAAGCATGGATGTTGCGATGAACGCGCAGGGCATCGCGGTCGAAGAGCAGCTTGGTGAGCGCACGATCTCACGGCTGCATGGCGTATGGAGCATCGGCAGCTTCACCGGCGCCGCCATCACCAGCTTCGCGTTGTCGCGGCACGTGCCCGCGCGGGCGATCGTGCTCAGCTTCTCCGTATTCGTGATCGCGTTGGTTGTAGCGGCAACGCCGTCTCTCTTCACACGTGCGGAAGAGGGTCTGCACGAGCAGCCCCATACCTTGCGGCCGCACGGCCGGCTCTTGCTTCTGGGACTCGTCGCCTTTGTCTCCATGGTCTGCGAAGGCTCTATTGCCGACTGGAGCGGGCTCTATCTGCGCGTGGTTCGCGGCGCGGGCCATGGTGTTTCCGGATATGGATACGCCGCCTTCGCAGCCTTGATGGTCTCTGGCCGCCTCTCGGGAGACGCCGTGGTGGCGCGCTTCGGTGAAGAGCGAACACTGCTTGTCGGAGGTCTGTTGGCAGCCGCGGGTCTGGGAGTCGTCATCGGCACGGGCTGGCAGCATATGACCAGCGAGTTGTGGTGGCTGCTCGGCTTCGCTCTGGTGGGCGCGGGACTAGCCAACGGCTCGCCGGTGATCTACCGCACCGCAGGCCGCGTGCCGGGAGTACCGGCCGGTGCGGGGATTGCAACCACAGTCGGCATCGGGTACGCAGGACTCTTAGCCGGGCCGCCGGGGCTCGGTTTTGTGGGCAAGCATGCAGGACTTACATCGATCCTGCTCTGCGTCATGGTGCTGTGTTGTGTGATGGCCGTCAGCTCGCGCCTGGTTCGCGGACTCGCCGCGCCGGCGGCGGGTTGAACGACCTTACTGGGTCGCCGTCGCCATCCACTGGTTCTGCTGCATCCAGTTCTCGAGCAGGGTTGTCCAGAGGTGCAGGGCAGGCAACTGGCTGGCAAGATCGACGCCGTGGTGGCCGTGTTCGAACATATGAAACTCCACCGGCACGCCAGCGTGTTGGCAGGCGGCGACGTAGAGCGTGCTGTTCTGCGACGGCACCACATCATCGTCATTCGTGGTGAAGACGAAGGCGGGTGGACTCATCGGCGTCACATGATCTTCAGCCGAGAGCAGGGCTACCAGCGCCGGATTGGGCAATGGACCTAGCAGATTTTGGCGCGAGCCGGCATGGCCGATCTCCGGCTTCATGCTGATCACGGGGTAGGAGAGGATAGCGAAGTCGGGCCGGTCGCTTGCGTGCTCGATGCCATCGGGGCTGGCCGGCACCCCGTTGTCGAAGAGTGTAGCGAGAACGCTCGCGACATGGCCGCCGGCCGAGAAGCCCCATGCGCCGAGATGGTCCGGCGCGAAGCCGAATTCGTCAGCCCGGCTGCGCAGCAGACGCATAGCGCGCTGAGCATCTGCGATCGGCGCCGGATAGCGATAGGGGGTGACGCGATAGTGCAGGACGAAGGCAGCGACACCGCGCTGCACCAGCCATTGTGCGGGCGCGGCGCCTTCACGGTCCGCCACCACTTCGTGATAACTGCCGCCGGGAATCACCAGGACTGCGCTGTGGGTTGGGTTGTTCGCCGGCAGATAGACATCGATCGTGGGACGATCCGCGGCGGCATGGCCCAGCGCTTGAGGAACCGCACCTGGATATACATTGAGGGTCTTGCTGGCTGCAGTTTGCGAGTGCAGAAGACTGGCAGGGGATGCAAGCAAAAGGATCAGAGAGAGAAAGCGCATGGCGGCAAGTGTAACTGCGTTCTCCTGCACGGCGGGGTTACGTTGTGATCTCGCTGCCCCGCGATTCGCGCGCGAACGACATCACGATGGCGATGAATAGCGCAACAGCCACGATGGTGACCGCCAACACAGCTCCGTAGCTGCCGGTGCGCTCGGCTGCGCGCGCCTGGATGTTCGTGACCTTCGAGGCAATAAGATTTCCAAGCTGATAGACCACGCCCGGGAACGTCGCGCGCACCGGACCGGGGGCAATCTCGCTGAGATATACCGGGACCACGCCCCATGCGCCCTGCACCATGAACTGCACCAGGAATGCCCCGGCCGCGAGCGCGACGCGTCCATGCGTAAGCGTAGCCAGCGGTGCCGCTGGAATAGCGAGCAGGGCCGCGGTGATGATCGCGCGCTTGCGTCCCCAGCGCTCGGAAAGTGCACCGAAGACCACCCCGCCGGTGATCGCTCCCAGCGCAAGCACGATCCCGATCAGGCTAACCGTATGCGGATCGAAGTGATGGTCGCTCTGCAGGAAGAGCGGGTGCAGGTCCTGGCTGCCATGGCTGAAGGCGTTGAAGCCGGACATGAGCAGAACAAGAAACAGGAACAGTGGCAAATAGCTCCGGATGCCCTGCCACAGCCCGGAAAAGGACATCCCCGTGCCACGGGCCGCACTGCCCTGCTGCCAGGCGGGCGATTCCTCCACCTTCAGGCCGATGTAGCCGGCAACCAGCGCCGGCATCGCACCCACGATGAACATGCCGCGCCATCCGACAGATTGGAAGAGGAGTCCAAAGACCGCAGCGGCCCCCAGGTAGCCGATTGCGTAGCCCTCTTGCAGCAGACCGGAAAAAAAGCCGCGGTTCTCCTTGGGCAGGGTTTCAAATGCCAAGGCCGCGCCGACGCCCCACTCACCGCCCATGGCGATGC
>JAUTWX010000494.1 GCA_030838385.1 Acidobacteriaceae bacterium | reverse complement strand
GCCGACTTTACCGAGCGTGACCTGAAGAACACGCTGATGCGCGCGCTGCGCTGGGTGGGCATCCTGGGGGTGCTGGGCGCTCTTGCGATTTGGGGCGCGGCGGGGTGGCAGTCGGCGGCGATGTTCGAGGTGGGAGCGGTGATTGCGGCTACCGGGCTTTATGAGTCGCAGCGGTTGATGCTGGCGGTGCTGAGCCGCTTCAATGAGGGGCGGCAAGGGAAGCCTATTGCCGGTGTGCTGATCTGGTTTTTCCTGCGACTCATCCTCGCGGGAGTCGTTCTATATGTTAGCCTTAGGAGTTTGGAAGGCTCGGTGTACGCGCTTTGCGCGGGTCTGGGGCTGGCCGTGGTGGCGCTGACGATCGAGTCGATTCGACTGCTGCGCTCCTGGACGGTCTAGCTTCGCCTCTCGCCGGGAATCTTCAGGATTCGAGACTCGCAGGAACCTTAAGACACGTACGCTATGCCAGTTCAGCTCCCATTCACAGCCTTCCTGAACCAGTACTTTGCCGGCGTGGCCAATGCGCTGCTGGCGATGCTTCACCTGCACCCTGAGTATCCCCAGGCGCCCATCACCAATTCGGTGGCGATGGAGATCGTGGTCGTTCTCGCGCTGCTGGTGTTCTTCGTCATCGTGCGCGCTACGCTCAGCGTGGACAAGCCGGGGCCGGCGCAGCATATCGCGGAGATGCTGCACGGCTTCGTGAGTGAGCAGGCGGAGTCGATTATCGGTCACGGCTTCGAGCGTTACGTCCCTTTCGTGACCGTGGTCTTTATTTTCATCCTGCTGAGCAATCTGCTGGGTCTGCTGCCCGGCTTCATTTCGCCGACTGCGAAGCCGTGGGTGCCGCTGGGCGTTGCGTCCTTGACCTTCTTGTACTACCAGTACCATGGCCTGCGCGAGCAGGGGCCGGTGGGCTATCTGAAGCACTTCCTCGGGCCGATCTGGTGGCTCTCCTGGCTGATGCTGCCGATCGAGATCATCTCGCATATCGCGCGTATCCTCTCGCTCACCGTACGTCTCTACGCAAATATGTTTGCCGGCGACCTGGTGACGCTGGCGTTCTTCTCGCTGGTGCCGATCGCGATCCCGGCGGTATTTCTCGGGTTGCACCTGGGCGTGTCAGTCATTCAGGCATATGTGTTCATGCTGCTGGCGATGATTTATTTGGGACAGGCGACGGCGCACGATCATTAGAGTTTTTCCGGCAGCCACGCATGGCGTGGCGCCGCATCGACATTTCGGACAGGGAGCCGCTTCCGCCTTGTCTGCATCGGCCGTGAGCGTGAGGGTGCCAGCACGGTGAGCATCAACCACCCACTGACGGTACATTTTCGGGAGCTACGGAGAACTACCATGCGGAAACTGCAAATCCTCTTCACAGTGCTGGGCGTGCTGTTCATGGCCGCACCAGCATTTGCACAGGACGCTGGCGTCAACGGTACGGCCATCGGCCTTACCTCGATCGCCGCAGGCCTGGGTATGGGTCTGGCGGCGGGCCTTTGCGGCCTGGGACAGGGCCGGGCAACGGCTTCAGCCACCGAGGCGCTGGCGCGCAATCCAGGTGCGCGGCCGGGCATCCTGCTGTTGCTCACGCTTGGCCTGGCCTTTATTGAATCGCTGTCACTCTTCACCTTCGTCATCATCTTCGCCAAGGTCACTACAAGGGTTGCGCATTAGCGGCACTTGCAGTTCCGATAAAAGCCCTCGGTCATTCAGCCGGGGGCTTTTGCTTTCCTGCAGTGCAGCCAGGATGCTGGGATCGGTAAATTGTGCGCAGCTATTGGCATTCCGAAGGGATATCTATCCGTAAATGAGATGGAGACGCGCCGGAGTGATGGAGGCCGGTGGGCTCTTGCGAGGTCGGTCATCTCGGTTACAAACTGCTCTTCGGACCCGCTTCGGATTATCCGGTCAGTGTCGTATCAGATGAGCTAGTTGCGAAGCGATAGCACGCACATCAAAAAACATCGTCGCGATGGTATAGGTCACACAATAGGCTACGGCATAGAATGCGGGACTCGGAGCCTGGCACATAGCTGACACGCGCTTGGTGAGTGAGGGGATTCTCAGGTTTTGAATCACACACACGCACAACACTCCAAGGGCCGCTCCCCCGATTGTGTCGGATAAGTAGTGAAAACCTAGATACAGTCGAACGGCACTTAGCAGCACGGCTAATCCAAAGGAGTAATACCCAATCTTGCGGTTCACAGTAAATACGGTTGCGGCTAAGGCGAAATAGAGCGCGGAATGATCGCTGGGAAAGGATGACGCAACATGCCTTAGTGAATCCAACTTGACGGTGAATGGAAGCTTCAGATGTACAGAGGCGTCCTGAAATGGGCGCGCGCGGTTCGGAAACAATAGTTGCGTCAAGCGACTGAACATGCCAGCAAGTGCCGAAGCGATGGTTCCGGAAAGAACTTTATAACGGCTGGGAAGATCAGGAGAGGAAAACCAGCAATACCAAAGGAATGAAACAAAGATTAAACCTGAAAATATCGTGTAATCCGAAATTGCGTGACAGGCAGCGTCAAACAAGTAAGAGCGACGAGCGAAGTGGTTCAATGCCACTGTAAGTCCGCGATCAAAGCTATCTGGCGCAAATAGAACGGCTGCACCCGAGATGAGCAGTGCCGCTGAGCCAAGTATGTAGACAGAAAGCGTGGCCCGGCCTGGATTTTCGAGCTTCATCATCGTCGTCGTGGATCGCAATATCATACCATCCGGAGTCATTACGTACACAGACTCCGGAGACACGCCCGAGATACTGCGATTTGCTGGACCGTTTCGGAATCTTCTGGAGCGAAGTGCAGTAAGTCACGCTGAATGTGACAAACATATCTGCACGCTGGAATGCAGTGAAATGAAGATTATTTAAGATGCTGATATGCCTCCGGCGCTGGTGTTCGATCGCATCTCGAAATATTTTGGGGAGGCGCGTGCGCTGGACGAGGTGAGTTTTGCGGTCGAGCCAGGCGAGATCCTCGGGATGGTAGGCCCGAACGGCGCGGGAAAAACGACCGCGATGCAGATTGCCACCGGCTTTCTGCTGCCCAGCTCTGGCGATGGATCGCTGATGGGCCGTCGGTTCAGCGATGCGGCGGCGCGGCGGCAGCTCGGCTTTGTGCCCGATGCGCCCGTCTTCTTTCAAGGAAATGCGTTGAGCGCCCTGCGCTTTGCCGCTGCGCTGAATGACCTATCGCCTTCACGTGAGGCGATGGAGCGGGTGCTGACCCGCGTCGGACTGACCGAGTGGAAGCGCGACGTGCGGCGCTTTTCGCATGGAATGCAGCAGCGGCTCGGACTGGCGCAGGCGCTGGTACACACGCCGCGTGTGCTGATTCTGGACGAGCCCGCTTCGGCGCTCGATCCGGAGGGTGTGCTGAAGGTGCGCACGCTGCTCCAGGAACTGCGCGCGGCAGGCGCTGCGATCCTGCTCAGCTCGCACCAGCTCGGCGAAGTGGCGATGGTGAGCGATAGGATCGCCTTTTTGCATGAGGGACGTCTGCTGCGCTATGGCCGGCTCGATGAACTGCTGGAATCCACCGGCGAGATGGATGTTGTGCTGCGGAACTTTGCGCCGGATGCAGCCTTTCAAGCACGCTGGGGTGCGGCAACCGTGCCCGGGACGTGGAGGATTGCAGCGAGTGAGGCCAGGCGATTTCTGGAGACGGTCTGGACGCGCGGAGCTGAGCTGGTGAGCGCGACGCCGGTGCGCGGCGATCTGACTACTTTGTTTCTGGAGTGGACGAAGGATGAACGGGCCGGCAGCGAGGCTTCGCGCCGGTGAAGAGCCTGCGGATTGCGTGGCGATTGCTGTGGGCCAATCGGTGGCTATGGCTGCTGCTGGTGCTTTGGCCGTGGGGGATGGCGGCGATTCTGCTCGTCGGCGGACCACATCCTGCACCGGAGGATGTCGAGGCGGCGCTGGAGCAGCAGTCGATCTATGGGCTCGCGCTGGTGGCCTTCGCCGGTGGAGCGCTGCTGGGGAATGAGCAGCGTTCGCGGCGCATTGTGCTGGTGCTGTCGCGTGCGGTGAGCCGGCGTCAGTACCTGGGTGCGCTGTGGCTGGCGGCGTTTCTGCCGCTGGTGCTGTACGTCCTCGACCTGGCGCTGACGGGGCCGGTGCTGGGCGCACCTGCGTTCGTACTGTGGCAGACGCTTGGCGCGCTGCTGGTGCTGAGCCTGACGACGGCGTCGCTGACCGTACTAGCATCGCTGGCACTGCCGGGCGTGATTGCCGGCGTGCTGAGCCTGGCTGCGATCAGTCTGCCGCTGCTGTTGCCGGAGGGCTGGCAGATTGCGCAAAGCCGTCTGCTGCAGATCCTATTGAGCGGGCCGATCACCGAGCACACGCGGCTGGTGTTCGGCGCGGGATTGCTGGAGGGGCTGCTGTTGAGTGGAGCGATTTTCGAGGCGGCGGTGCGGATTTTCGAGCAACGCGATCTGCGCTTGAAGAGCGAGTGAGTTTTAGTTGCCCTTCAAGGCCCCTGTTGCGGACGCTGGTTGTACCGGTGCTGCAAACAATGTAGAGGCGCCACGCTGCGCCAGATCGAGCGAGGATCGCGGTACGATGCCGAGCAGGAGCGTTGCGGATGCGGCCAGCAGGATTGCGAAGCCCAGCGTCAAGGACATGCGCGGCACTGCGAGGACCGGTGAGCCCTCGGCGGGCTTGCTGTAGAGCGCAGTCATCAGGCGCAGGTAGTAGAAGGCGGCAATGCCGCTGTTGGCCAGCCCGATGATGGCGAGGCCGAACATGCCCTTTTGCAGAGCCGCGGAGAAGACATAGAACTTCGCGAAGAAGCCGCCCGTAAAGGGGATGCCGATGAGCGAGAGCAGGAAGAAGGCCATGGCTCCGCAGAGCACGGGTGAGCGGTAGGCGAGGCCGCGATAGTCGGTGATGGACCAGAGATGATCGTCGTAACCGCCGACGTGGCTGATGACCGCGAAGATGCCGACGTTCATCGCGACATAGCAGAGCGCATAGAAGCTGGCGGCTGCGATGCCCTGCTGCGAGAAGCTGGTGAAGGCGACCAGCAGGTATCCGGCGTGCGCGATGGAGGAGTAAGCCAGCATGCGCTTCACGCTCTGCTGGCGCAGTGCGGCCAGGTTGCCGAGCGTCATGGAGATGGCGGCCAGGATCCAGAAGAGGCTCCACCAGTGCTGCTGGATGGAGGGATACGCGCCGTAGAAGATACGCAGCAGGACGGCGAATGCCGCGGCCTTGGGCGCGGTCGACATCAGCGCGACGACAGGCGACGGCGCGCCTTCATAGACGTCCGGAGTCCACACGTGAAAAGGCGCAGCGGAGACCTTGAAGCCTAGCCCGATGAGGATAAGGGCAACGGCCGTCCAGGCGAGGATGGGAGTGGTGGTTTGCGGAAGCGCGGCGGCGATGGCAGCGATACGGGTGGTGCCGGTGGCGCCGAAGGTGAGCGCGATGCCGTACAGAAAAAATGCCGTGGCAAACGACCCGAGCAGGAAATATTTGATGGCGGCTTCGGGGCTCTTGCCAGTGCGCTTGCGGAAGCCGGCGAGGATGTAGGTGGAGATCGACGAGATCTCGAGCCCGATGAAGACCAGCAGCAGCTCGACTGCCGAGGTCATGAGCAGCATGCCGACGGTGCCGAAGAGGACGAGTGCGAAGAACTCACCCATGTCGTGGGTGTGCGCTCCTACGGAATCGATCGCCGCCAGCAGAGCGACCAGCACGGTACCGCAGATGAGCAGATGGAA
>JAUTWX010000491.1 GCA_030838385.1 Acidobacteriaceae bacterium | reverse complement strand
TTCCGTCTGCCCTCGGCGATGGACAATCGTCCGCTCAAGTTCGACGAGTTCGAAACGCGCACCAATCAGATTGTCTACGTCTCTGCAACGCCCGGTCCGTACGAGCTCACCAAGTCCTCCGGCGTGGTGATCGAGCAGATCATTCGTCCCACCGGCCTGCTCGATCCGCCGGTCGAAATCCGGCCAATCAAGGGGCAGATCGACGATCTGCTCGCCGAGATTCGCCAGCGCGCCGCGAAAAACGAGCGCGTGCTGGTGACCACGCTGACCAAGCGGATGGCTGAAGACCTGGCCGGCTACTACACCGAAGTCGGCGTGAAGTGCCGCTATATGCACTCGGAAATCGAGACACTCGAGCGCGTGCGTCTGCTGCGCGACCTCCGCAAGGGCGAATACGACGCACTGATCGGCATTAACCTGTTGCGCGAGGGCCTCGACCTGCCCGAGGTCTCGCTGGTCGCCATCCTCGATGCGGACAAGGAGGGCTTCCTGCGCTCCCAGGGCTCGCTTATCCAGACCATCGGGCGCGCCGCGCGCAATATAAACGGCTGCGCCATCCTGTATGCAGACAAGATGACCGACTCGATGCGACGCGCGATCGATGAGACCGAGCGGCGCCGCGTCACCCAAGAGGCTTACAACATCGAAAATGGCATCACGCCAGAATCGATCCTGCGGCCCCTCGACATGTCACTTGCGCAGATCCTCAAGGCCGAGTACGCCGACCTCACGGAGCAGGACGAGACCACGCCGGAGTTCGGCAGCCAGCAGGAGCTGGACGCCTACGTGGCGAATGTGGAGTCCGATATGCGCGAGGCGGCAAAGAAGTTCGAGTTCGAGAAAGCCGCGAAGCTGCGCGATCGAGTCAAAGAGCTGCGAACGAAGGAATTCCTCTTCGGCTGAACCGTCATTTGCAGACAGCAAAAGGGCGCCGGTGCGTGCGGCGCCTCTTCTCACCTGGCCTTCACTTAGCCCTTGGCAGCCAGAATCTCGATCTTGTGGATCTGCGGATCTCCGGCGAACAACTCCTTTGCATTCGCCATTAGCGCTTTGGCGATCTCCCCATTCAGGTGAGCTTCGCGCCCAGCGTCATCCTGAAAAGTGTCGAAGATGCCAAACTTTCCGCCACCCATCTTGATTGCGTACCAACTGACAGTGCCTGGCTCGGCCTCCGCCAGCGGCTGCGCAGACTTGAGGAAGGCCTCCACCTGGGCCTCTTTTCCGGGTTTTGCTTGAACGGTAGCCCAGATAGCAACCTTAACCATGAAGTAACTCCTTTTCACAGATCAGATGCCGAGTAAGCCAGGCTATTACAGGGCGCCGTGTAATTTTCGTGTTCCGAGTGAGGGAAGCCGTTGTATTGTGGTGCCGTCCCCCAGACCGATATAGACCGATGTAGACCGATGTGAATCTTTCCGGGCCCGGGGCGTCGGGACTGCGCGGCCGCCTAAGAATTCCGAGGAGGAACGTACGATGCAGTGTCCAGCCTGCTCCACCGAAAATCCAGCCGGCGCCACATTTTGCCAGCATTGCGGCGCGTCTTTGTCCTCAGCCCCACCGCCGCCGCCCGGCGGCTATACCCAGGTACCCCAACCAGCCACCGGTCCTGCCGCTGCGGGCTATGCGCCCGTGTCCGCGCAAACCGGCCTGTCCGATAACTCCGCCGCCGCCCTCGCTTACGTCACCATCATCCCCGCCATCGTTTTCCTGGTGATGGAGCCGTACAATCGCAAGCCCTTCGTGCGTTATCACGCCATGCAGTGCATCGGGCTGCACGTTCTGTGGCTCGCGGTCTGGGTCGTGCTCATGGTTGTAGGAATCATGCTCGCCATGGTCCATCTCCACCTGCTGGTGCTCCTGCTCTGGCCCATCTGCTGGATCGGACTCGTCGTCCTGTGGCTGCTCTGCATCGTCAGCGCGGCGCAAGGCAAGTGGTTCAAGCTGCCCATCATTGGCGATTTCGCGAAGAAACAGGCAGGCGCGTAAAAGGCGGGTTCAGCATAGAGACGAATGGCCGGGAGGGCATCCCGGCCATTGCTTATTCGATCTCTTTCGCGCATTTCCGGCCACGCGGCCGACTCGCGCTCTATTCAACTTCCTGCCGGGCCTTGTAACCATCCCTCGCGATCACGTCATACTTCAGGTTGTGGTGCTTTTCATCCTGCATCTGCAGCGGCTTGCCCTCGTTGTCCACCAGCTCGACTCGGATCTTGCGGTAGCTCCCGTCCTCCTTCGCGTTGGAGGGGCGGTAGCTGACCATGTACTGATTGCGAATTGCAGAATTGATATCGCGGAAGATCTCGGGCATCTCGCCTTCGAAGCGCGGGAAGTATGCCTTACCGCCGGTCATGCTCGCAAAGGTCCGCAATTCGTTATCGGCCTGCAGGTAGTCGATCTCGTGAGCCCCAAACATGCCGCCGCGTGTATTGCCGGTCAGGCGCGCTGTTTGCCCGGTGCTGACCGGATAGATGGTCACATTTGGAGTGGCCTTGATCTTCTGCATGATCTTGTCCAGGTTGATCTTGGAAAACGTGTCGATCCCGGAGCCGATGAAGATGACGTATTTGCGCCCCTCCACGCGGCTCAGCCGATCCAGCGTTTCGTAGAGCGCGTCAAAGGTATTGGTCTCGTTGAACCCCGGTATCTGCAGCGAGTTCAATGACTCGTAGACCAGTCGCTTGTCCTCCGTAAAGTCGGTCAGGATATGCGTGTGCATGTCAAACGTCGCGACCGCCACATAATCATCGGCATGCAACTGCTGTGCAAACGCATAGGCGGCGTTGCGCATGTCATAGATGAACCAGTAATTGTTCGCGGCAAACTCGCAGAGCAGTACTGCGGTAATCGGCGCCTGGGTGCGGCCGAAGGAAACAATCTCCTGCGGCTTGCCATCCTCGAAGATGCGGAAGTTCTCCGCCCTCAGATTGGGTACAAACTGATGCGTCTTCTGCAGCAGGACGCCAACATCGACGGTCACGACCGGCACGTTGACGCGCAGCGAATAATTCTCCAGTCCCTTCGGATTCTTCACTACCGGCGGTGGCGGCGGAGGCGGAGGGGCACTTTCGGCGGGGTTCTTCTTCGGCAAAACAATGGCCCCGTTGTCGCCACCCGGGCCCCCGGCTTCGGGCGCGGACTGATCCTGATTCGGAGGCTGGTTCGGCGCCGGGTTCTGTGCCGGCGGCGGGGAGCCGGGCATCTGGTATTCGCCATTGTGCTGCGGCTGCTGTTTTTGCGGTGACTGCTGCTGATCGGATGGCGCCTGCTGCTGATCAGAAGAGTTGCTCTGGGCAAAGACCGCCGCGGGCACTCCCACGAGGCCGGTCGCCACAGACGCAGCAAGGAAAAGACGAGCGAATGGATGCACGAACAAGGAACCGACCTCGGGAGTCACATCTTAAGACGGCTGCCCGCGTCGAAAGTTGGCGGCCCGCCTGCAACCGTCTACTGTTAAAGACGTGCCTGCCCACCGTTTCGATGTGTTCGCCGCCCTTTTGTTGTTCACCATTGTTGCCCCGTCTGTGCTGCATGCGCAAACCAGCCCCCCGGCCCAGGCGCCGGAGCCCATCCCCACAGAGGTGCGGACGCCGCCTCCGCCGGCCACTCCTCCCGACTCCGCCACTGCTGGCATCTTCCCCCTGGACCAGGTGCACCGCGGCCAACATGGCGTGGCCTATACCGTCTTTGAGGGAGTTGCGCCTTCTGCGGTGGAAGTGGAGATCCTGGGCATCCTGCACAACGCCCTGGGGCCGAAGCAGGACATGATCTTGGCCCGGCTCGGCGGCAAGGACGCGATCTATACCGGCGTGGTGGCCGGCATGAGCGGCAGCCCGGTTTACATCGACGGCAAACTCGCGGGCGCGCTCGCCTTCCGCATCGGCCAGTTCAGCAAGGAACCGATCGCCGGCATCACCCCCATCCAGCAGATGCTGCAGGTGAAGGAGATGCCCCAGGGCGGCGCCGCGCCCGTCAACTCCGGCAACGCCGAAATCCGCCCCATTGAGACACCGCTGCTCTTCAGCGGCTTCAGCCAGCAGGCGGTTGATGCATTCAAGGACCGCTTCACTGCACAGGGCCTGACCCCGGTGGTCGGTCTGGGTGGCGGCTCGAGCACAGAGAAGCAGCCCGAACCGATCGAGCCGGGCTCCTCGGTCAGCGCGCTGCTGGTGCGCGGCGACATGGAGATCGCCGCAACCTGTACCGCCACTTATGTCGACAAAGATCAACTGCTGGCCTGCGGACACCCCATCACCCAGACCGGCTCCGTATCCGTGCCCATGACCAAGGCCGAGGTGGTAGCCACACTTCCCTCTCCGCTCAACGCTTTCAAAATTGTGAATACCACCGAAGAGGTCGGCGCCTTTACCCAGGACCGCCAGACCGCCATCCGCGGAGAGTTCGGGGCGAAAGCTCATATGGTGCCCGTTACAGTTACATTCCACACCGGCACCACAACCCGGCCCGTGCACTTCGACGTCGTGGACAGCCCAGATCTGACTCCCCTGCTGATGCTTACCTCGATCTACCAATCGATGATGGAGAGCAACAGCTACGCCGCCGAGACCACATACCGCATCCGGGAGCGCGTGCGACTCGACGGCCTACCTGAGGTGGACCTTACCCGCTTTGCAGCGCCAACTGCGGGTATACCCGCGGCACTGGGAGCGACGCTCGAGATCGGTGAGCCGCTGGTGCAGCTCTATGCCGACCCCGCGCGTCGCGGCGTGCTGCGCAGCATCTCGCTGGATGTCGATGCGCTGCCCGGCCGCCAGACCGTGGAGATCGAGAGTGCCGAACGCGAAGGTGGCGCCGTGCACGCGGGCGACACGATTTCACTGCGCGCGACCTTGCGGCCCTGGCGTGGCGCAACTCGCACCGTCAACATTCCCGTCAAACTGCCGGACACCTTGCCGGACGGTCCTATCCGCCTGGTCGTGAGCGACGCGGCGACCGTTGATCACATGCTGGAGGCGCCCGCGAACCATCTCGATATGAACGAGACCGTCGCCGCACTGAATGCAACCCACACCAACGACCGTGTCTACGTGACCATGCTGACTCCCGAGCCGCAGGCGCGCCTCGAGGGGCGCACGCTCGCACAAGTCCCCATCTCCATGGCCAACGTCCTCGACCCGCTGCGCCTCAACCGCACGCTTACGCTGAATGGCGAGTCGGCGGTTGCTGTAACATCAGTGCCCATGGACGCAGTCGTGACCGGCAACCAGGTGGTCACGATTCAGGTGGAATAGAAAACGCAGTCCAGAGCTGAAACAACGGACGGAGCAGACGAGGAACGATGCCAGAGATCCGAGGCTATGCAACACATGCTGCCGGGGCCGAACTGCTTGCATACCGGTATGAAGTTGGGGAGTTGGGTGCAGAAGAGGTTGAGATTCGTATCAGCCATTGCGGCGTTTGCCGCAGCGATCTGCACTTGATCGACAATGATTGGCAAGTCAGCAAATTTCCTTTCGTCCCTGGCCACGAGATCGTCGGTACTGTGGAGGCGGTCGGCACGGCGGTCCACAACCTGCAGCCAGGCGAGCGCGTGGGCGTGGGCTGGCAGGCGGGTAGTTGTGCCAATTGCAGATGGTGCCGCTCGGGCAAGGAGAACCTGTGCCCCCAGTCCCAGCCGACGTGCGTGCACCGCAACGGCGGTTTTGCCGACGCGGTACGGGTACCGGCACGTTTCGTCGTTCCCATTCCCGAGACGCTCGACAGCGAAAACGCCGCGCCGCTGCTCTGCGCCGGCATCACCGTCTACACGCCGCTGCGCACCTACGGCGTTTCCCCTGCGTCCCACGTCGGTGTCGTAGGCATCGGCGGCCTGGGACATCTGGCTCTGCAGTTCGCCCGCGTTTTCGGCGCGGAGGTCACCGCCTTCTCCACCTCACCCGCAAAAGAAGAAGAGGCCAAAGCGATGGGCGCGCACCACTTCTGCAATACGCGCGAGAGCAAGGGCATGAAGGCGCTCGCCGGCTCGCTCGACCTGATCGTCTCCACAGTGAATGCGGACCAGGACTGGAGCGCCTTCCTGAGCGCCCTCCGGCCGGAGGGCGTGCTCTGCCTGGTCGGCGCGCCCACACGCCCGCTCCAGATTCCCGGTTCTCTGCTGATCCAGGCGGCAAGGACGGTCAGCGGCAGCAATACCGGCAGCCCCTTGGCGCTGGCCGAGATGCTGGACGTTGCCGCGCGTCACCACGTGAAGACGCAGACCGAGCGCTTCCCCATGGGCCGAGTCAACGAAGCCGTCGCCAAGGTCCGCAAGGGTACTGTGCGCTACCGTGCAGTGCTCGCCAACTGACGACCGAGGACGCCAAAGGCGACTCTCCTATGAATGGATAGCTGACGATTGGGCACCACAGCGTCCAACCCTGCACACTCGTCGAGTGGCGGCTGGAGTGCAGCGTCTTGCTCACAAGTTCAACTCCCGCTTCGCCTCAGCGAACTTCTCGATCGCAAACTCGAGATCCTTGCGAGTGTGGGCGGCGGATATCTGCGTTCTGATACGCGCCTTGCCGTGAGGCACGACCGGATAAGAAAACGCCACCACGTAGACGCCTTTGGCGAGTAACAGCTCCGCCATGCGCGACGCCACCACCGCATCGCCGAACATGACAGGGACGATCGGATGTTCGCCCGGTAGCACGTTGAATCCGGCGCTCGTCATCTGCGCGCGGAAGTAGCGGGTATTCTCCCGCAATTGTCCTCTGAGTTGTGAGGATTGGCCGACCAGCTCCAGCACCTTCAGCGACGCCGCAACGATGGGCGGCGCCACGGAATTCGAGAAGAGATACGGACGGGACCGCTGACGAAGCAGGTCAATGATCTCTTTGCGGCCGCTGGTATAGCCGCCGCTGGCACCGCCGAGCGCCTTGCCGAGCGTTCCTGTCAGGATGTCGATGCGGCCTTCGACGCCACAGGCTTCCGGCGTCCCCCGCCCGTGTTCGCCGATGAAGCCGACAGCGTGCGAGTCATCTACCATCACCAGCGCGTCGTAGGTCTCCGCCAGGTCGCATATCTTGTCGAGCCGCGCGAGATAGCCATCCATGGAAAAAATGCCGTCCGTCGCGATCAGCCGGTGCCGCGCGCCGCCTGCCTCCTTCAGCTTCTCTTCCAGGTCCTGCATGTCGCCGTTGCGATAGCGGAATCTCGCAGCTTTGGACAGCCGCACTCCGTCGATGATGCTGGCGTGATTCAGCTCATCGGAGATGATGGCATCCTCCGCATCCATCAGCGTCTCGAAGAGGCCGCCGTTCGCATCAAAGCAAGAGCTGTAGAGGATCGTGTCGTCCATGCCGAGAAAGCTGCTCAGACGATCTTCGAGCTGCTTGTGGATGGCCTGCGTGCCGCAGATAAAGCGCACGCTGGCCAGCCCATAACCCCAATCCCGCAGCGCCTGCTGCGCTGCTTCGACAACCGCAGGGTGATTCGCGAGCCCGAGATAATTGTTCGCGCAAAGATTGAGAGCCACACCATCCGCAACTGAGACCTCGGGCTGCTGTGGACCGGCGAGGATGCGCTCGCGCTTGTAGAGACCTGCCTTCTGAATCTCGGCCAGCTTCTCCTGAAGATGATGTTGCATCGTTCCGTACATCTCGCCGCTCACCCCTGGTCGGAAATCGCATTCCATGCGTGCGTCAATCTTACTGGCTGGTGAGTATGATGAAATCTGTTGGAACACGCTGAATGAACGCCGGCTAAAGCGTTTTCACTGTAGGTGTATGCCAGAGCACCATGCCCGCATGGCTTTTCCGTGAAGAAAAGCCACACTTCGCGGAATTTGGCCTGTGCACAGCAACAGTGAAAACGCTCTGAATCTGCCGGTTTGACTGTGGGGTCGAGCAGCATGGTGAATTTGCTGGCAGCGATCGGTTTGGGATTTGTCCTTGGCATGCGCCACGCCACCGACCCGGACCACGTTATTGCCGTTTCCACCATCGTCAGCCGCCAGCGAAGCATCCGGCAGGCTGGAGTCATCGGCGTTCTATGGGGCGTCGGTCACACCATCACCATCTTCTGTGTCGGCGCCGCCATCATCCTGTTCAACATCGTCATTCCACCGCGCATCGGTCTCGCCATGGAGTTGGCCGTCGGGCTGATGCTGATCCTGCTCGGCATCCTCAACCTGACAGGCGTTACGCAGCGGATCACGCATCGCCACACTCCGGGCCACGCGAACAGCAGTGTCGTGCATACGCATCTCCACCAGCACGATGGCGTTGCGCATGAACATATTCACGGCCACAGCCCCGAGGTCCACATGCACCTGGATCCTGAAAGCAATCTCGAGGCAGGTCAAAGGCGGCGAAATCGCTTTCAGAGGATGCTCCAGAAGCTGGGGCTCTATCAGTTTCTGCGGCCGCTGGCCGTCGGTCTCGTGCATGGTCTTGCCGGCTCGGCCGCGGTTGCGCTTCTGGTGCTTGCGGAGATTCGCGATCCTCGCTGGGCCATCGCCTATCTTCTGATATTCGGTGTCGGCACCATTGCCGGCATGATGCTCATCACCATGATGATTGGCGCCCCATTCGCTTACACGCGAAAACGCTTTGCGCCGTTCAACCAGGGTCTGGGGATAGCGTCCGGCCTGCTCAGCCTCGCCTTCGGACTATTTATCACCTTTCAGATCGCCATCGTGGACGGCCTCTTCGCCAGGCATCCTCACTGGACGCCGCACTAGACCCATCGCCGCCGACCGGCACGCATCCACGCTCAATCGAACTATCCGAGCGTTTGCGTAATGCTAGTCTGGTGTCCATCTCACAACCCTAACTATGCCAGCCAAGAAAAATATGAAATTGCTCCGAGGCGATGCGGAGGAAAAAAACTCCTATGCGACGCCGGCGCTCGAAAAGGGTCTCGACGTCATCGAGTTGCTCGCGCATCAGCCGGGGGGCCTCACCAAAAGCGAGATCTCGCGTGAGCTGAAGCGAACCGTCTCGGAGATATTTCGTATGCTTCTCTGCCTGGAGCGCCGTGGCTATATCGCCCAGGTGGAAAGCGAGAGATACGCGCTGACGCTCAAGCTCTTCAGGCTGGTGCAGGAGCACCCGCCCACGGAGCGGCTCATCACCGAAGCGCTTCCGGTCATGCATCACCTTGCTCACGAGACGCAGCAATCGTGTCACATGGGCATTATTGAAGGCGCGCAGGTGACCATCCT
>JAUTWX010000184.1 GCA_030838385.1 Acidobacteriaceae bacterium | reverse complement strand
TGCCGCCTTGGAACTGCTGAAAGCGATCATGGGCCAGGCGGACTGCATGGCCGGGAAAGAACATCGCCGCCAGCGTCACATACAGCGGAAAAGGCGTGTGATCGCGGCCGCCAAAACCGCCGCCTACGTATGCGAACTGGGCATCAATGGTCTTCGGCTTAAATGCGGGATCCGCTTCGCTGAGAAGAAACGCAACCGCGCTGGCAGCCTCGTAGGGTGATTGCACGCCGAGCACGATTTCGAGTTTCTTGGAGCGGGAATCGTACCAGGCAAGTCCGCACTCCGGCTCCAGGAACATCGGATCCACGGACTGGGTCTCGAACTCGCGGTCGAGCGTCAGAACAGCTGGATCGCCGCTCGCAAGCCGTGCGCGGATTTCCTCGCCGTAGGTAGCGCCCTTGACGTATTCGCCGCCCTTGGCGACGGGAAGCGGCTTCCAGATGGGGCGTCCGGAACTCTCCAGAAAGCCAGGACTTATCCAACCCTCCTGGAGCGGCGAATAAATATCAGGTGCGTCGGGTGTCGCCCCGGCAATCCGCGTGAACCGAAACGCGGCGTAATTTGGGACGGGCACCGGACCCGTTTCAGCACCAAATTTCAAGAAATGACCGTCGCGTAGCGCGAGCCGCGCTTTATCGAAAACGTCAAATGTCTTGAAGATCAACAACGCCACCGGCTGTCCGAGATAGGACGGAGTCTTGCCGATCGGACAGAAGAGATCGCCGGCGTAGAACTCCGGCACCCGCACTCCAACGCGTTTCATATCCTCAGCCGTCACCACCACCGAAGGCTCCGCGATTTTGCCCAATCGCGCCAAGTCCAAACCGGAATAGATATGGGTAGCGTCCGCTGTGCGCACCAGCAGCGCATGTGAAGTATCAGCGGGCCAACCTGGAAGATCGACGGCTCGGAAGTCCGAGGCGTAGAGTTTGGCGCCCGTCGCTTTCGCAATGCCGTCGACGCGACCGACTGTCGGCGTCCAGACGCCTCTTCCCGGCAATGTCTCGCGCGCCAGAAAGCCGGGTATCTCGGCTAAGCCGATCCGCGAAATGCCGAGTGTGATGCCACCCGCAACTGCCCACTGTACAAACTCCCTTCGCGATGGCCTCATGGTTCCGCTCTTCCTCATAAAATCTGGTTCATTCAGGTCGGGGCAGCGGTTGTTCCTAGTCACCAGCCAATAACACCGAACGCACGCCCGCCAGCGAAGTGACGTCCCCGAGAGGTACGGCTTTCAGAACCGTCCCTTTCGCATCCGATCTGGCGAAATCAAACTTGAGGACACGTGCACCTTGCGGGGATGTGCCGCTTACCAGTAGGTTGGCGCCCGTGGTCGTGCTCGTAGTGGCAACCTGCGTGCCGGTGCCTCCGGCAAATGGATTGAAGCTCGCGATTTCGCGGAAGGTCACGCCGTGATCATGCTGCGAAGGGTTGTGCAGATACATGGACGGACCACCATCCAACGCCGAGCCACTCGAAAAGACCTTCACGGTGCCGGTATCTGCAAGTTGGCTGACGATAATACGTTGAGCGCCACCGAGCGATCCGGCCAGCCATCCAGTCCCGAGCGAGACGCCACCCTTGTACTGGCCACCGAATGGCAGGAAGGATGCTGATTTAGTGGGCTGGTCAACTGCGCCCATCTGCATACCGGCATGGCCGCCCTGGGCAATTGGCGTCAGAAGAGGGAATACGAACACATCGACTTGGGCAACACTGCCCAGACCGGGAGCGGTGACGATGCTGTTTCGGCCGCTTGAAAAATCGACGATGCCGGCGGAGAGACTGACCCCGGACGTGTCGTTTGCATATGGCTTGAATGTGGAGAAGACGGCCGGCGCAACACCGGTCGATGTTGGCAGTTTGGAGGCATAGACCTTCACTTCGCTCGGCATGCCAGGGCCTGATCCGACAATGATGTTATCGAGCGTCGTTCCATCGATCTGTGACGCTGCCACGCTGACGCCTCCGCGCATGCCAGCAGCGAAGGGCTGAAAGCGCGCGAGCTCTGTCCCAAAGGGCCCCTTGGACATGCGGGCCCCTGCATAGGCAACGACCTCCGGAGCATGATCCTTACCGGCGCCGACGATCAGGTCGAAGATTCCGTCTCCGTCGATATCACCTATAGCGATGCTGACATTGCCTTGGTAGCCCGGGAACGGTATGACTGTGGCCATGCGGCGGTCATCCTTGCCGTCGAAAAGGCGAACTTCCGTTGGACCGCCTGCCGTGCCCGGCACGGCAACCGCGTAGGTGGAGATGGCAGGTATGACATTGACGAGCGCCATCAAGCCGTTGTCTTCGTGGTTGAGGCGATGGCAATGCATCACGAAGAGGCCGGCATAATCATCGAACCGGGTGCGAAAGGTCAAAGTGCCAGGCTGGATTACGCTTTCATCGGCTTGCATGGTCGGAGCAGGCACGTTGACGTTGTCCAGAGCGAAGTGGTCAGGCCCCGTACGCAGGCCGGTTGTCGGATCGAAGTACTCCATTACCTGGAAGTCGTTGACGTGAATATGAATGGGGTGTTCGTCATTGTTGTGGTTAACAAACTTCCATTCTTCCACCGAATCCAGGCGTGGCTGGATGAGCGGCATGTTGGGGAACGCCGCGCCGTCAAATACATAAGTGAACGCTTTTGGGTCGGCCGTGCTCGCCATGTTGTCGAGAAATCCGCCGGAGATCAGGATCTCCCGCTTAAAGTCAGGTTTGGCATCGGCGAGGTCGAAAAAGGAGGTGTAGGCGCCAAGCAGCTGTCCATCGGCAAAAGCCGTGGTTGTGCCCTTGCCCCCTGTGGGCACAGCCTTCACCAGCATCTGCGTGGGAAAGGCGAAGAACCCGTCGACATAACTCACCGCCGAGGGCTCGACAGTGAGGGTACCGAGCACGGCCGGGGGATTTTCCGTTCCGTTATTCGTGTAGAGCACGCCCGGCGCGTTGATCGTTTTCGCACCGCCTCCCCGGGGCGGCAGTTCGAGTATCAGATCGCCTTCCTTCGGCATGGTAATGGCGATGGCGACTCGGCTGGCGGGCGGGATGAGCAGGCGAGTCCCATCGTCGGTGACCGGATAATGGACGGCCGAAAAGGGATTTCCATCTTCCCCGACGATGGCGATCTTCGGATGGTAGCCGGTTGCTGTCTCCGTGAGCTGGACGTTCATGTAAGCAAAGTCGCTCACATTCGCAAGCACCCAGATCTCGGTCTGGCTTGCTTTGTTCTTAATGGTTGGCTGAAACTGCCCGTTGACCGTGAACTGCACGTCGCGTTCGCTGTCCGGCAGCGATGGATTCGCCGGTATGTTCTTTCCGGATTGACCGCTACTTGCGGTGAAGGCCTGAAGATTGCTGGGAATGGCCTGTAAAAGCCCGCGATGGTTACTTATCGAGAGCGGCCCGGCGTACCAGATCGTGAAGTAGGTTGAGCCTACTTTCGACTCGGTGAAGTTGACCGGGCCAAGGAACGGGCGGTAGGTGCCATTGGCCAGCTCATCGCCTTTGGGCGGCACGGCCGTGCTGACATATTGTGGCCAGTTCAAGTTGTTGAGTTGTGCCGAACCACCAGCGCGGTCGAAAACGCCGTTGTACTGGAGCAACATGTTGCGGATGGGAATACCGTTCTCTGTAACGGCCGGCAGGTTGCCATCCGTTCGCCCGATCGACAGAAGCCCGGCCAAGCCGGTGTAGGTCTGTGGCCCGGTCAGGGTATGAAGGTGGGAGTGATACCAATACGCTCCCTGCGGCATGTTCTTCGCGATCTCGTAGGTATACGTATTCGACATCCCGGCAGGCACATGCAGCATAACGTTGTCGGCATTGCCCTTTGGGCTCACGTGTATACCGTGAACGTGAAGGTTCAATGGCGACGACTTCATCTGTATCGGGTAGATCGGGACGGGCCCCTTAGCAACCGTATACTCCGGGCTAAAGTAGTCCGCGATCGTCAGATCGGTTAGCGCGTTGTCCAGATGCACGATCAGTGTCTCGCCCGGGAAAACCTGCAGGGTTGGTCCGGGATAGAGACTGTGGCCGGACATTTTCCCATCGGACGCTGTACCGCGAATCACCTCGTAGTCGAAAAGCAGGAAATTCTGGACGGGCTTAGCCACCGTATTCAGCACCGCCGCGTTCTGGCGCGCGATCAACCTGACCTCGAGAACGCCGTCCTTGCTCGCCAGTGTTACCGGTTCACGAAACTCGGGCGAAACGCGCTGACTGGGAACGCCTGTAGCGGCATCCGCTCGAACCGGAAAACCGGACAGGACTGAGAAGACAGCAACCGCAACGACCAGCAGATTGCGAAACAGGTGACAACGTTCGCGCCCGCTTGAACCATCGCGCATGATTTCTCCGTTCGATTTAGACGTTCTGGAGCCAGACAGCTTGCTTTCCTTAAGGTTCGCGCACATAGCAGACCGCAAAACACAGAACCGCCGAGTGTATTAGTCGCAGGTTCGGTTGCCTTTGCAACGACAGAAGAATGGCAAACTGTCAGATGGAGAGTCGCTTCATCCTAAGGAGAGTTCTCGAGAAGCACCAGCTTTATTTGCGCCTTTGAATCCCTAAGGCGGGAGTTCAGTTCCGCCACGGCCAATGGTTCACACGGAGTAATGCAGACAACCACATGCCGTGCTGACTGAGACGTGAATTCCAGCAAGGTGTGTCCCGGAACTCGCTCCGATCGCTTCGCAGAATTGCGAATGTTTCCTGCTAGAACGACAGCGTTCACTACGACGGTTGCCTATTCGGCCCTTCAATATCATCAGGCAATCATCGCTTCAGCGTCTTCACCGTCAACACCGCGGAAAACTGAATGGGAACAGGTCGTCCACACAACAGTTCAGTAATTGCAACAGCCCAGGTAACAAGCCCCGGCCAGAACCGCGGGCTTGTCTCTCCTCTTTCGGCAGCAGACGGCTGTACGATCTCGGGTTTCCGAGGACCCCGTCACACTCCGGAATCTACGGCATACTAGGGTTTTGTAAATTGATGTGGGGGTCGGAATTCCGTCCGGCTATGCTCGCGCAAGTTGCCGTTTCTGGGCAGGTTAGATATCTACAAATGAAAAGGCCGAAGCGCTAGGCTCCGGCCCTTTCATTTACAGTCGGCTACCGACTCCCTGTCAGTGCGACTGAACTTCAGAAACTGTTGCGTTACCCTGTTGCATGTTGGAGAGCACCTGGATATCCACGCGACGGTTCTGGGCGCGGCCGGCCGCAGTCTTATTCGAGGCGACTTCCTTATCCTTGCCGATGCCGATCAGATAAAACTTGTGCGCCGGCACGTTGTACTTCGACGCCAGGTACTGCACGACCGCTTCGGCGCGGCGCTGGCTCAGATCATAGTTATACTCCGCGCTGCCCACCGAATCGGTTCCGCCCGTCACTTCCAGGATGTAGCCCTTGGTCGTGTTGAGCGGCGTCGCGAGCTGATCGAGTTGGTCTTTGTCCTTGCGCGTGAGAACGCTCTTGTCGAAGCCAAACGTGACAGACGCTGCTGCAACCTGCTTATAGCTGTCCAGGTTGCTCACCACGCTCGCCAGAGAATCCGCGCGGTTCACCGCTTCCTGGGCATGCTGTTGCGCGGCGGAGGAGGCGGTGCTCGCCTGCTGCGCGTTCTGCTGCGCACTATCGGCGGAGGACTGCGCCTTGCCGATGCCGGCGGTCGTCTTCTCGTCCAGATTCTTCAGATTCCGGTTGTTCGTAGCCGTCTGGTCGTCCAGCTCATTCGTGTGCTGGATCAGCGGCGCGGTCTGGCTCTTTACGTACTTCTTGCTGGAGCAACCACTCGCAAGCAGCAGCGCCACTACTCCCGCCGTGCAGCCTGAAATTTGGGTAAGACGCCTCATCTGTGTCGTCAAGTGAATCTCCCTCTCGCGGCGCGATTCCGCGAAATCCCATCCATCCGGTCCTGCCAAGGCCTAGCGGGGGCGGCCGGACGCAGAACTCCTAGACTGTGAGATGCACGATTCGTGCCAAAACGATCTCCCGTGCATATCCAACGTACCATGAATCATTTACCGACGTTTTCCTGAACTAGGAAAGTGCGCAGGTGTACTTATTACGCGCCCCTTCCCGGGCGCAGCGCTCTCTTCAGGACCAAACTTCGACGGCGAGAGGGCGGCGATAGACTGAGAATGGCCGTCGCTCCGGCCCGCGCTCTTCATCCCGCCTGGGCTTGCCGCATTCGAAATGGACCTGCAGCAGAAAATCCGCACCCTGCCCACCCAACCCGGCGTGTACCTGTACAAGAACGCCGAGGGCGAGGTTATCTATGTCGGCAAGGCGAAGAACCTGCGCGCGCGCGTGCGGTCCTACCTGCTCGAGTCGGCGCAGGCCAACGCGAAGACCGGCTCGCTGATGCGCGAAGCCATCGATGTCGAATACATCCTGGTCGACAACGAAGGCGAAGCGCTCGCTCTCGAAAACAACTTCATCAAGCAGCGCAAGCCACGCTTCAATATCCTGCTGCGCGACGACAAAACGTATCCATACATCAAACTCACGCTCGCCGACCGCTACCCCAAGGTCTTCGTCACTCGCCGCCTGCGCAAGGATGGCAGCGCCTACTACGGCCCCTACTTCCCCGGCAATCTCGCCTATCGCGTCGCCGACCTGCTGCATCGCTCGTTTCTGCTGCCCAGTTGCAAGCTCGACCTCTCGCGCTACTATCCGCGCCCCTGCCTGCAGTACTACATCAAGCGCTGCCTTGGCCCCTGCGTGGAGAACCTGACCACGCCGGAGGAGTACCGCGAAGCCGTGCGCGATGCGCAGCTTTTCCTCGAGGGCCGTCAACAGGAGCTGGGCCGCTCCCTCGAAACACGCATGGAGGCCGCCGCCGCCGCAGAGCAGTTCGAACTCGCCGCCAAATATCGCGACCTGCTCATCACCGTCAGCCAGGTGCAGGAGAAGCAGCGCATCGCCAGCGCCGACAGCGATGACGTGGATGTCTTCGGCTATCACTACGAGAACGAGATGCTCGCCGTGAACCTCTTCCACATGCGCGGCGGCAAGATCGTCGATCGCCGCGACCTCTTCTGGGAGGACCTCCCCGAGCTGCTGCAGGTCGAAGACGATCATGCGGAGAACGCGCCGGAGGCCGCTCCCCACGCTGGCGCCTTCAACCCGCCCGCGTTCTTCTCTGCTCTGCTCAAGCAGCTCTACATCGATCAACAATATGTGCCGCGCTCCATTCTTGTGCCGGTAGACTTCGCCGATCGCGAGGCGCTCTGCCATCTCCTCGCCGAGCGCACGGGCCATCGAGTAGAGATCGCCGCACCGCAGCGCGGGGAGAAGCGGTCGCTCGTCGATCTCGTCGGCCAGAATGCGAAGCAGAGCTACGACCAGCGCTTCCGCGTGCTGCAGCCCTCGGAGAAGGCGATCCAGGAGTCGCTGCAGGATCTGCTGATGCTCCCCGAGCTGCCCCGCCGCATCGAGTGCTTCGATATCTCGCACATCCAGGGCGCGGAGACCGTCGCGTCAATGGTCGTGTGGGAGAACGGTGCGATGAAGAAGTCCGACTACCGCAAGTTCCAGGTGAAGACCGTCAGCGGCGTGGACGACTTCGCCTCCATGCGCGAGATCGTCGGCCGCAGATACAAGCGCGTCTTGCAGGAGACCAGTGCGTCGGAGCTGGTCGAAACATCCGACAGCGACGCACGCGCCCGAAATGGCTCCAACAAGCGGCCCATGCCATCGCTCGTCCTCATCGACGGCGGCCTCGGTCAGCTCCACGCGGCAGCGGCAGCCCTCGAAGAGCTCGGCCTCACTACGCAGCCGCTCGCGTCGATCGCCAAACGCGAAGAGGTGATTTATCTCTACGGGCAGGAGGACGATCCCATTGTCCTCGACCGCCGCTCGCCCGTTCTGCACCTCATCCAGCGCATCCGCGACGAGTCGCACCGCTTCGCGATCACCTATCACCGCAAGCGCCGCGAGATCCGCGATCGCCAGTCCGAGCTGCTCGACATCCCCGGCGTCGGCGCCCGCACCCGCACCCGTCTGGTGCAGCACTTCGGCTCGCAGCGCGCGGTGGAGCAAGCCTCATTCGAAGCGCTCACCTCAGTGGTAGCGAAGAAGGTCGCAGAGGCGATCTACGCGCATTTTCATGGACAGGAATCGAACCTGGTGCAGATCACAACTGTTACGACTGAAACGGAGAGCGAAACAAAGATTGTTCTGTAAATGCATACTTTCGCAATAAACTAGCTGCGCAATGGGACGCACCGACGATCCGCAAGAATGGCTTCGCCTGAATCAGCGCTACCAACAGATGGACGAAGCCGAGCTTCTCCAATTGCGGGATGACTTCGATGACCTCACTCCGACTGCGCAGCATGTTCTCCGCCCGATTCTCCATGCACGAGGTCTCTGGGCGGTTCTAGAAACCAGTCAATCTCCATCAGCCGCGGCCCATCACGCTGACTATTCGTTCCCGCGTACCGCTTCTGACGTGCAGGGGCCAGACACTATCGATCGTGATTCTCTTCTCAAAGACGACGGTGTCGCCGTGCGTGCCTTTGAATCCCTTGACGACGCCTCGTTTCTAGCTGATTACCTGAAGGAAAACAAGATCGAGAGTCTGGTTGTCACGACGAAGCGCGGCTATCCGGTACGGTTTCCAGAAATCTTAGTCCTTCCGGAAGACGTTGAACGAGCAAGCGAACTGCTCGACCAAGCCGATGTCGAAGCTCTTCGTCGCGCAGCAGAAGCGGAGTCGGGTCCGATCGTCGACGGCTCCTCCCAATGTCCAGCTTGCGGATCCGCCGAAATCCTCCTGCAACCCAGCAGGCCAGACTGTCTCAATGCGTGGCTATGCGCCAATTGCGGGCGCTCCTGGCAGGATAACCTGCCCACAAATTGGAAGAGTGGCGGCTAACTGATAGGTCTCCTCACTGCGCTGCGGCGGTTTTGGGAACTATTCTCCGCCCGGTCTCGTACAGTCCTGACAAGGCTCCATAACGCAAAGGGCTCATCGCAAGTTCAGGTATAGACAGCAACCCGCCACTTCGGAGGCGCGCAGCCATGGCAATGTTCGGCGATCAGCTCAAACAGGTCTTCCGCAGGCTCGGCCGCGCGCCGCTCTTTACCGCCGTCACGCTGTTCACGCTCGCCATCGCCATCGGCGCCAACACCGTCGTCTTCAGCGTGGTCGACGGCGTATTGCTGAAGCCCCTGCCCTATCCCCATCCGGAGCAGTTGATCGGCGTGTGGCACACCGCACCCGGCATCAATATCAAGGATCTGAACATGTCGCCGTCGATCTACTTCATCGACCGCGAGCAAAACACAACTTTCGAGGACATCGGCGTCTATCAAGGAGACTCTCTGAATGTGACCGGCGCCGGACAGCCGGAGCATGTGGATGGGCTCGACGTCACCGACGGCGCGCTGCCGCTGCTGGGAGTCAAGCCCGTGCTCGGGCGTCTGTTCACGCGCCGCGATGACACGGCCGGAGCGCCCCTGACTGTCCTACTTTCCTACGCTTACTGGCAGCACAAGTTTGGCGGCAGCCCTTCGGCCATCGGTCGCGCCCTCACCATCGACGGCAAGCC
>JAUTWX010000465.1 GCA_030838385.1 Acidobacteriaceae bacterium | reverse complement strand
ATGCTGGAGGAGAGCGCGCTCGATCCGGCGGAGTGGCGGGACTTTCCCTTCCGCGAGGGCGGCGGTTGCATTGAGTGCGGGGGCACGGGCTTCCGGGGACGGACGGCGATTCACGAGCTGCTGGATTTGAATGATACGATTCGCGAGCTGATTCTAGAGAAGCGGCCGACGTCGGAGATTCGCCGCTCGGCACAGGGGATGGGCATGAAGTTTCTGCGCGAGTCGGCGCTGGACCGGGTGCGCGCAGGGCTGACGACACTGGGCGAAATCAATAAAGTCACCTTCATTGAGACTGGACGGTAACGAGCACGAATGAGTATTGTCCGCCGCATTTTCCCATCCGACATCGACGCGCTGCGCCCGCGGCTGGCGTGTGAGATCACGCCCGCAGGCGTGCTGGCTGCGCGTCCGGGCTCAGTGGCTGAGGCCGGCGAAGCGCAGGACGTCGTGACGCACTTTGCGCCGCTCCGACTGGGCGTGCTGGTGCCGGGGCTGAAGACGCCTGCGATGACAGACCGCGCGGCGGTTTCGGCGGCCGTCGAGCAGGCATTGGAGCCGATTGCCGAGCGCGCCAAAAAAGTTACCGTGGTGGTGCCAGATGCATCCGTGCGCGTGCTGCTGCTGGACTTCGACAGCTTGCCTGCGAAGACGGCGGACGTGCTGCCCATCCTGCGCTTCCGGCTGCGCAAGCTGGTGCACTTCGACGTGGACGACGCGGCGCTCTCTTGGCAGGTGCTGCCGAAGGGACAGGACGACACGCTGGTGCGCACGGTGGTAGCGGTGATGCCGGCGGCGGTGCGCACCGAATATGAAGATGCGGTACGCGAGGCGGGGTATGAGCCGGGCGCGGTGCTGTCGAGCTCGCTGGCGGCGCTGGCCGCGGTACCGGGTGAAGAGCCGGCTTTGCTGGTGAATCGCAATGCCAACTGCATTACGACGGCGATCGTGCGCGGGTCGCAATTGCTGCTGTTCCGCACTATCGACCTGGGCGAGAGCGGAGTGAATACAGAGACCGGTGAGGCGGAGGCGGCGGCTGAGCTGCAGCAGACAGTCTCAGTGGCGATGGCGTATTACGAGGACACGCTGGCGTCGACGGCGCACACGATCTACTCGGTCGGACCGGGAGGGGCGGGCGAACTGGACCGGTTGCTCGCATTGCCCGGCGTTCGGGTGCGCGATCTGATTCCCTCGCGTGAGAGTTATGGAGCGGCTACGGGCAGCGCGGCTACGGGGATGCTGGCTCCCGTCGTAGGAGCGCTGGCAAGCTAGCCAATATGCGGGTCACACTCAATCTCGCCTCCCACCCTTATGTGGAGCTTCGTCCGCTGTACCAGCGGCTGCGCGTTGTGGCGCTACTGCTGCTGCTGACGTCGGCGGTGTTCTGGTGGGTGCTGCGCACGCAACAGCACAAGGCGGCGGAGGCGCAGGGGCGCGCCAACACGATCGAGTCCGCCATCGCCCAGACGCATAACGAGCGGCAGCAGGCGGAGGCGTCCATGCGGCAGCCGAAAAACGCGGCGGTGCTGACGCAGGCGCAGTTCCTGAATAATCTCTTTCTGCACAAGTCGTTCTCGTGGACGGCGGTGATGATGGACCTGGAGCAGGTGCTGCCGGCAAATGTGCAGGTGCTGAATATCGATCCCGTGCCGGCGAAAGACGGCAGCGTGACCATTCACATGCGGGTAGCGGGGCCGCGCGACAAGGCGGTGACACTGGTGCGAAATCTGGAGCACTCGCACCGCTTCCTGACGCCGCGGATCGTGGGCGAGACCGCGCAATCGCAGAACCAGAATGGCCGGCCGAGCCCGGAGCTTGAGCCGGTGAGCGAGACCAGCGGAGTGAACTTCGACGTGCTGGCGGAGTACAACCCATTGCAACCGCGGGAGACGAAGCACAGCGCTCCTTCCGTGAAGAAAGACGCCACGGACGTTGCCGCCACGGGCAAGGTCCATCACGCGGCGCGTGCGCACAAGCCAAGGCGGGAGGGAAGCACGCCATGAAACTGACACGCTCCGGAACCTTCAATCTGCTGAACCTGCACATTGCGGCGGTGGCATTGCTGGCGATCGCCAACCTGGTGCTGCTGATCCAACTGGGGCTGGCATGGCATACGCTGCGCGCGAATCGTCCGGAGGAGCTTGAGCTGAGGCAAACAGAGTTGCGGATGGCACAACTCCAGACAAAGCCGCTGCGCAATCTTCCGGAGCGCGTGGCCGATTCCACCCAGGGGGCGGGCCGCTTCTACGACGCGCGCGTGCCGGGGGCGGACTCGGCGATTCTGGCGGAGCTGGGCGCGCTGGAGCAGAAGGCGAATGTGCGGCTGAGCCGTGTGCAGACATCCTTTGTGCCGGCACTGCACGACGTCACCGAGGTACGCATGGATGCGAGTGTGAGCGGCGACTACACATCGGTGATGCGGTTCATCAACAGCGTCGAACGGGACAAGATGTTTTTCGTAATCGACGCATTGACTCTGACCGGGCAGCAGGGTGGCCTGGTGAACCTGCGGCTGAAGGTGACCACCTATCTGCGTGGCGCCGATGCGGAGCACCTGCAGCCGATGAACAGCGGCGACCAATCCACCACGGATGCCGGCCAGAGCGGGGGCGAGTAGCCATGGCCCTTCGTGTTGGCGCTGAAAGCAAGCCGAAGCTGTACGCGGCTGTCGGACTGGGCGCGATTGTGCTGATTATCGCAATCATCCAGCTACCGAAGTTCTTCGGAACATCGTCGCCGGCGCCGGTTGCACCGCCACCAGCTCCCGTGGTGTCGACGTCTGCAGCGCCGGCAACGCAGGGTTCGTCTCCCATTGGGCGGCCGGGGGCAGCGACGTATCCGCATCAGGCGATCCAGTTGCCGAGCTCGTCGGCGCTCGATCCGACGCTGCATCCTGAGTTGATGGGTCAGGCGGAGGAGACCACCTACAGCGGCAATGGGCGGAATATTTTCTCGCCCAACTCGGCTGCGCCGACACCGGTGAATATCGAGAAGCCGAAGAACTTCCGGCCATCGGCTCCGCCGGTACCGCAAGGTCCGCCGCCGCCGCCCGCGATCGATTTGAAGTTCTATGGCTATTCTTCGGCGCATGGCGGAAACCGGCAGATATTCCTGCTGCACGGAGACGATATCTTCCTGGCGCATGAGGGAGACGTAGTGGACCGCCGCTATCGAGTGGTGTCGATTCGTCCGTTCTCGGTGGAGATCGAAGACATTCCGTATCACAACACGCAGAGCGTGCCGCTCTCGCAGAATTAGTTCCCGATGCTGTTACGTAACCCCAGACCGGAAGCGGAGTACACCAGCGCCGAAGACGGCTACCTGCTGCTGACCGTGCTGGTGATGATCTTCCTGATGTTGCTGGCGCTGTCGGTGGCTGCGCCCAAGGTAGCGAAAGAGATCCAACGCGACAAGGAGCGGGAGGCGGTGGCGCGCGGCTTGCAGTACAAACGCGCGATCCAGCTCTACTACAAGAAGTTCGGCGCGTATCCCACGGACATCAAGCAGCTCGAGAACACGAACGAGATCCGCTTTCTGCGCAAGCGCTACCAGGATCCAATCACGGGCAAGGACGACTGGCGGCTGATTCACATGGGCGAAGCCAAGGTGCCGCTGATGGGATTTTTTGGCCAGCCGATGCAGGCGGGCCTGAGCAGCGCGGCGACAGGTGCGGGGGCGGGCACGGGTACATCCGGAACTCCAGGCCTCTATGCTCCGAGTGCCACTTCGGATGGCTCCGGGGATGGTTCTGGCACGAATGGGACCTCAAATGGCTCGGCGAACGGAGCGGCGAATGGGGCGGGGAACGCGTCCGGGAGCGGCACGACAAACAGCGGTAGCACGACAAACAGCGGTAGTTCGAGCTTCGGCTTTTCAAATAACAACAGCTCGAGCGGGGGTTCGAACAGTGGCATGGGATCGACGGGAAGCGGCTTTGGCTTTTCGAACAACAACTCGAACAACAACTCGAACTATGGCTCCAACAATGGCTCAAACAATGGCTCTGGATTTCCCGGCGGCGGCGGCGTTGGTGGGACTCCTACGGGCACGAATGGGCCGGGTGCGAGCAGCAACAGCAGCGGCACGACCTTTGGCAGTGCCGGTCCAATTGTGGGAATAGGGATTCCGGTGAAGAAGGATTCGATGCTGGAGTACCACAAGCAGAAAAAGTATTCGAACTGGGAGTTCGTCTACGACCCGCAGGAAGAGATGCTGCTGAACGGCGGCGGAATCGCGAACGGCGGAAACGTGAACGGCACGGGCACCAACAATCCGGCAGGCCCCGGAACCAATGGCACCAATGGCACCAATGGCAGCAACGGCTCCGGCTTCGGCAACTTTGGCAGCTCCGGCTCGGGTTCCAGCGGTAGCGGCAACTCTGGTTCAGGTTTTGGGAACTTTGGCAGCTCCGGTTCTGGCGGTGGGTCGAGTTCGAATCCGCCGAGTACTCCACAACAGCCGCAACAGTAAGCCTAGTTTGTCTCCGGGGCTGGCCGGCTGATGCCGAGCTCGCGATAGACGGGCCGCATGGCCGCGCGTATCGCGCCCATCTGCCGCCAGAACCATGCCGCGCCCAAGATGCAGCAGCTTCCTGTAACGACCACGGCCCAGGAGGCGGTCATGACGTGGGCGAGGCCGCCGGCGAGCAGACTGCCGAAAGGTGTCATGCCGACGAAGGCCATGGTGTAGTAGCTCATGACGCGGCCGCGCTTGTCCGTGGGGGCGAGCGTCTGGATGATGGTGTTGCTAGCGGCCATGCCCTGCATCATGCCGAAACCGACAACCAGCATGAGCGTGAGCGAGAGCCAGAGGATGTGCGAGAAGCCGAAGGCGACGAGGCCCGCGCCGAAGAGTGCGGCGGAGATGGGCACCATTTTGAGCAGGCCTTTGACTGTCTTTCGCAGTGCGAGCAGCACGGCGGAGACCAGCGCGCCGACGCCGGCAGCACCCATGAGAAAGCCGAGCGTGTGTGGGCCGCCGTGGAGCACCCGTGACGCGAAGACCGGCATGAGCACGGTGTAGGGCATGCCCATGAGGCTGACCACCGCGAAGAGCAATAGCAGATTGCGGATGGGAAGGAAGTGGGTAATGTACTGCCAACCCTCACGCAGCTGCTCGAACATAGTATCGACGCGCTGGGGCGTGACCAGCGGACGGAGATGCATCATGAGCAGCGAGGCGATGACGGCGAAGTAGCTGACGCCATCGACCAGGAAGCACCAGCCTTCGCCATACAGAGCGATGACCATGCCGGCCAGCGATGGGCCAATTAGCCGTGCGAGATTCACGATGGAAGAATTGAGTGCAATGGCGTTGCCGAGGTCACGCTTGTCGTCGACCATTTCAACCAGGAAGGCCTGACGGCCGGGCATGTCGAAGGCGTTGATGAGGCCCTGCAGGACGCTGAGTGCGAGGATGTCCCGGATAGTGATGCGGTGACTCAGGGTTAGGGCGGCGAGCGCGAGCGATTGCAATGCGGCGAGGGCCTGCGTCCACACCAGCACGGTACGCTTGTTCCAGCGATCGACCCAGACGCCGGCGATGGGCGCGAGCAGGAACGTGGGAATCTGGCCCATAAAGCCGACGATGCCGAGCAGCCAGGCGGAACCGGTAAGGCGATAGACCAGCCAACTGGTGGCGATGCGGGTCATCCAGGTGCCGATGAGCGAGATACTCTGGCCGCTGAAGAAGAGGCGGAAGTTGGGCGCACGCAGCGCCCGCCACGCATGGGAGATGCCGCCGCTGTGATCGCTAGTGCGGGCAGGTTCGGTGGCGGAGAACGGCGTGTCCTGCGGCGCGGCAGCGGGCAGAGGTTCTTCCAGCGCGGGCAGCTCGGCCTGCTCAGTGTCGTGGACACTGGTGGATGGGACGCCGGTGGATGGAACGCTGGTGTCTCGTGTGGTCATTCGCAATCAGCTAATTGGATGCGGTGGTACGCAGGGCGGCTTCACCGGGCGGCGGGCGCTTGCTCCAACACGGCGCGGGCGCGTTGAATGAGGAATGTATGCTTCCCTTCTCGCTTGTCTATCATGATGGATTTTACCTTCCGCTTGGCGCGCACGTGTTTCCCGGAGAGAAGTACCGGCTGGTTCATGAGCGGCTGCTGACAACGGGCGCGGCGGCGGAAAGCGATTTTATACGGCCACAGACGATTGCTCTGGAAGACGTATTGCGCGTGCACGAGCGAGGCTATGTGGAGCGGCTGATCGACGGCACGCTGTCCGAGGAGGAGATCCTGCAGATGGAGCTGCCATACTCGAAGGCGCTGGTGGATGCGACACTGCTGGGCTGCGGCGGCACGTTGGAGGCAGCGCGGCTGGCGCTGCGGAATGGTGCAGCGTGCTGCTTAGGCGGAGGATTTCATCATGCGCACCCGGATCATGGTGAGGGATTTTGCATATTGCACGATGTGGCGATCGCGTTGGCGCGGCTGCTCCATGATCGTGCGATCGAGCGCGCGATGGTGATCGATCTGGATGTGCACGATGGCAATGGGACCGCAGCGATCTTTCCGCCGGCGGGTGAGCATCGCCGGGGATCGTTGCAGTATGGAGTTGCTTCGGGATCGATGATGCCGAGCACGGAGGGCGTGTTCACGCTCTCGATGCATCACCAGAACAACTATCCGGCTTACAAGCCGCCATCCTCGCTGGATGTGCCACTGGCGGATGGGACGGATGATGCGGAGTATATGGAGGCGCTGGAGCACGCACTGGACGCGGCGTTTGCACACTTCCGGCCGCAGTTGATCGCTTATGTCGCAGGGGCTGATCCTTACGTGGAGGACAAGCTGGGTGGGCTGGCGCTGACCATCGATGGATTGAAACAGCGCGACCGTACTGTGTTTCGCGCGGCGCAGTCGGTCGGTGCGCCGGTCTTCTCCGTGTATGCGGGCGGATATGCGATGCGGGTGGAGGACACGGTGACGATCCACGCGAACACAGTGCTGGCAGCGGCGGAAGTGTTTAGCTTTCATGGGGCTACGAGTTGCTGAGGCACAGTGGGCGACTTGAGGATCGTCCGACGCTAGAAGTCAACCGTAGCGGCTAATATGCCAAAGAGTAGCCACAAGACTTGATTGATAGCGATCAGGAATGTTGCGATTAGACCCTCTGCGGTAAATTCCAGCAGCACGCAAACGCCACAAATGATGTTCGCCACATTGCCGACGAGCACGAGTGGGCCCACCGGATACCAAACATGAGTCAACGGTGGATGAATCGTCCATACACAGCAGCTGATGGTAAGAACCGCAGCGCACGCTAGTCCAACACTTGTTCCCAGATATAGTCTCTTTGGATGTGGCGCCCAAGGTGCATACTTTCGGAGCCGTACAGTCAGGATTAGCAGCCCCACAGTTGTTATAAGAGAAAGACCTGCCTCAATGACCATTAGCGGGAGGCCATCGTCTTGTCGATGGCGGATTGCGCGAGCGGCGCCATGATTTTGTAACCGGCATCGTTCGGATGCAGTCCGTCTTCGCTGAGGTCGCGCTTGAGCAGGCCGCTGCCGTCGACCATGGAGTCGAAGTAGTCGAGATAGTAGCAGTTAGTGGAGGCACAGTAGGCCTTCATCCATTCGTTGAGACGCAGTATCTCTGACGGTGGGCGATCGGCAAAGAAACGCTGTGAGGCCGTCGTGTAGTTGTTGACCGGCATCACGGACGAGAGGACGAGTGCGATGTCGTGCGCGCGGGCGAGCTCGGCCATGGAGGTAATGTTGCCTTCGATGTCCTCAATGGAGATGGGACCGGTATTGCCCGCGACATCGTTTGTGCCGGCGAGGATGACGACAACGTCGGGATCGAGATGGATGACGTCCTGGCGAAAGCGCACGAGCATCTGCGAGGTGGTCTGGCCGCTGATGCCGCGGTTGATGTAATTCCTGCCGGGAAAGTACTGGCTGAGCGTCCACTTGTCGGTGATGGAGTCGCCGTAAAAGATGACGCGATGCTCGCCGGCGACGGGGCTGCCCAGCTCCTGGTTGGCGGCGCGGTAGCGATGCAGATCGGCGAAGTCGCGGGCCCACTCGGCCATCTGCGAGCGTTGATAGTCGTTCAGGGGTGGTTCCGATTCGACGTGCGGAGCGACGGCGCCGCTGCGCTCCTGCAACTGCGGCGCTGGTTGCTGCGCGTGCGCCGTGAGGTTTAGGGCCGCGAACAGGATGGCCGCCACAAGGCTCACCCCACGCCTGGATAATCCATCCCTGAAAGAGGGTCCGAACATACACGTCACCTTACACTGCGGCGCCGTCGGAGCGCACCTTCAGAGGCTCAAAACAGGCTGGTAAACTGGAACTGATCCCTATGTTTGAAAACCTGTCCGACAAGCTACAGCGTGCCTTCAAGAACCTGCGCGGCGAAGGCACCGTTTCCGAAGAGAACATCAACGATGCGCTGCGTGAGATCCGCGTGGCGCTGCTCGAAGCCGACGTGAACCTCTCCGTGGTGAAGGAGATGATCGAGCACGTGCGCCAGAGGGCCATGGGCTCCGAGGTGATGATGGCGCTGTCGCCGACGGAGCAGGTGATCAAGATCGTGCGCGATGAGTTGATCACGATCCTGGGCAAGGACACGGCACGCTTCAACTTCGCATCGCGCCCGCCGACCGTGATCCTGATGGCGGGACTGCAGGGATCGGGCAAGACGACCACCTCCGGCAAGCTGGCGGCGTGGCTGCAGAAAGGTGGCCATCGGCCGATGCTGGTCTCCGTGGACGTATATCGTCCCGCGGCACGCGAGCAGTTGAAGATCGTCGCCGACACGATCAAGGCGAATATCTATGTGGGCGACCTGAAGGACGAGCCAGCGGGCACGGCGTTGGTGGAACGGCTGGCGAAAGAGGCGCGACGCGAGGCAGTGAACTACGGCTGTGACGTATTGATCGTGGACACGGCGGGCCGGCTGCACATCGATGAAAACCTGATGCAGGAGATGCGCTCACTGAAGACGCTGCTGTCGCCGCAGGAGATTCTGTTCGTAGCCGACGCGATGACCGGGCAGGACGCAGTGCGCTCGGCGGAGTCGTTTCATCAGCAGCTTGCGTTGACCGGCACGATTCTGACGAAGATGGATGGCGATGCGCGCGGCGGCGCGGCGTTATCGATCCGGCACATCACGGGACAGCCGGTGAAGTTTATCGGCACGGGTGAGAAGCCGGACGCGTTCGAGCCATTCCATCCGGACCGTATCGTGAGCCGCATTCTGGGCATGGGCGACATCATGACGCTCATCGAGAAGGC
>JAUTWX010000442.1 GCA_030838385.1 Acidobacteriaceae bacterium | reverse complement strand
GTCTGCGATGGGGCAGAAGCTTGGGCGAGCGCACTAACGCCCAGCGTGGACGCGAGCATGCAGACGAGTGACAAAGAACGCTTCATTTGGCTAGGAAACTCCTTAACAGTTCTTGTTGGGATCGATCCAGGCACTTGCGGGCGCGCTGTCCCGTGCTCCCCCTTGCGCAATTCGGTTGCGGACACAAGGGCCGCAGTTTGCACACCAGGACACGGACAGAGGACATCTCAGGAACTTGCGAACGATTATAGAGCACGTTTCCGGTTGCAAGGTACTCCCGTGCAGCCGAGAAGAGCGGCTTTCTTGGTAAATGGCGACGGCAGATGCCGCGACTCGGCGGGGAGGACGGCAGACAGCAGGGCCGCGGCACAGATGCCGCGGCCCTGCCGCATTCGTTGCTAGAAGGTGGTGCTGACGGCCAGCCGGAAGGTCTTGCGCGGCTCGCGCAGTTGGTAGAGCGATCCGTAGAGTTGCTGGGACTGCGCGTAGCTGAAGTCGCCGGCACCTCCTGCAGGGAACATGTCGCGCGTAATGAGGTTCTCTCCGCGGATTTGCTCCAGCAGCCGCAGTGGGTTGTAGGCGTAGTAAATACGGAACGGTGCGCGGACAATCGGCAGCATCACGGCGATCTCGGCGCCGGTGGACATGCGCGGCACCGCGTTCGAGCCCTCGAGGGGCCGAATCTGGTTGGTGAAGTTGATCTGCCGTCCGCCCTGGCAGGAGCCGTTGACATACACCGGGCAGCCGTAGAGTGGAGCGTTCAACTGATCGATGGAGAGGGGACTCTCGATCAACTGCGACTGGCGCGTAGCCACGGACATGCCGAAGTCGTCGAAGAACTTGAAGGTGACCGGGCCGCCCAGCGGAATGCGGTACTCGATGTTGCTGGTGAACTGGGTGTCTCCGCCCACGGAGACGATGCCGAAAGTGGGGATGGGTATGGTGACAGAACCGAGCGTTGGATTGGTGGGATCGCGCGGGACCAGCGTGCCGTCTGGATTGGTGAGGATGAATTGGGTGCGCTGCGGGATGAAGGCATAGGGGGTTCCTGAACGGATATCGAACCCACGGAGATCCTGCTCGCCGCCCTGATAGAAGCGCTGGAAGGGCGGCGCCACCTTTCCGCCAATGCCCTGGATGTATTGCGCCTGGAAGCGGATGCCGAGGACGTTGCGGCCTTCCTTGCTCGGCTTCAAGCCATGCATGCCGTTGAAGTGGCGGTATTCAAAGATCGGGCTGAAGTACTTGACGTTGCCGCCGAGACCCGCGACCTGCAGAAGCGCGGTGTAGGAGACGCCATCGTGCGGATTGTACGGATTGCCGATCTTGTTATAGGTGTACGACAGCGAAACCTGGCTGGAATAGATGCCGTTCAGCGCGTTATTCGATTGAATGCCGCTGCGGAAGGCGAGCGTCTGGAAGAGTGAGGTCGATGCCGGACTGAAGGCGGTGATCGTGCTCTTCTGGAAGGAGTAGGTGACGCCGACACGATGGAAGCTGTGGCGGATCAGGTAGTTGGTCGAGACGGTGAGTCCGGTGGAGGATTGGTTGTAGTTCTGCACCAGTGACTGCTGGGCCGCGGTCAGGTTGCCGCCGCCGGTCGAGATCTGATAGTTCTTCGCGGCGTTGTAATCGGACTTCGTGGAGAAGACCTGGAAGCCGAGCGAGATGGGCTTGTTGCGGAAGTAGGGCTCGGTAAAGCCGAACGACAGGTTGCGCTGCAGGTTGCCTAGGTTGGCCTGCACGCTCAGCGTTTCGCCCAGGCCGAGGAAGTTGTTGGTCTGATAGTTGAGGCCGAGGAAGGAGCCGGAGAGGCCGCTGACGCCGCCATTCAGGCCGATGGAGTTTTTGCCCTTCTCGTGCACGCGCAGCAGCAGCGAGACAGTATTGTTCGCCTGGTCCTGCGTCGCGGTGGAGTCCTGATCGATCTTCAATGGATCGAAGTACTCGAGCTGGTTGAGGCGGAGCAGACTCTGCTCCCACAGATTGCTGTTGTAGACCTGGCCCTCTTCGAGCAGCAGCTCGCGGCGGATGACAGGGTCGCGGGTGACGGTGTTACCGGTGAACTCGATGTGCGAGACATAGAAGGGCTTTCCTTCATCGATGTCGATATCGAGGTAAAGCATCTTCTTGGCTTCGTCGAAACGGGTCGTCGGGTTGGCGACAAAGTTGATGTAGCCGAGCGTCCCGTAGGCCTTGCGCAGATTTTCCAGTCCTTTGCCGACGGCAGTGTAGTTGAAGTAGTCGCCGTCCTTGATGGCGAACTGGGCGCGCAGGGCGCGGACATTTCTTACCGCGGTGTTGCCGGTGAAGGTGATGCCGCCGAGCCGATAGCGCTCGCCCTCTTGGACGGGCAGGGTGATGTCAATGCGCTTGCCCTTCTTGGGCCGGAAGGTCAGCAGGGAGAGCCCGCCCTCGTTGCGGATGTGCGTGGAGGGCTCGCCGATGATGGCCTTGAAGTAGCCGTGATTCTGATAGGCGACACGCACGCGCTCGGAGTCTTCTTCCAGTTTGCTGGCGTCGTAGGTGCGGGCGAAGAGGTTCTCCAGGAAGATCGAATGCGGAATGCCGATCGGCCTCAGGTTGCGCATGGCGGCGCGCAGCGTGCGGGAGTTCAGGTTCTTGTTGCCGGCAAAGCGAATGTTGCCGACTTTGACCGTCGGGCCTTCCTTGATGTTGAAGGTCACCGCGACGGATGCAGGCGGAATGGTCTTGATGTCGGGCGTGATTGTCGGGAACTGGTGCCCGTGCTCGCCCAGCAATTCTTTCAGCACCGCGATAGCGCGCGCGATGCGTGTGGGGTCGTACTGGCTCTCCACGCTGAGCCCGACCTTGTCCTTCTTGAAGCGGTCGAGCACGTCGGACTGCGTAACCGAGTTGAGCCCCTTGTAATTGATCTCGCGGATGGTGGGCTTCTCACGCACGAAGACGTCGAGAATCTCGCCCTTGGGGCTCTCCTCTTTTTCGATGCGGACGTCTTCGAAGTAGCCGGTGTTCCACAGCGAGTTGAAGTCGCGCTCGATCGTGGCCGCGTCGTAGTTGTCGCCGACGTGCGAATACAGGCGGGCGAGGACCGTTTCCTTGGGGATGCGGCGATTGCCGATGACCCGGATCTCGGAGATGACGTTGCTGTTCTGCGCAAAAGCCGGCGCAGCCGTGCAGAAGAGTATGGCCAGAACACCCAACCACTGCAGCGACAGAGTTTGAAAGATCTGGGGACGAATGGTCTTGTCCTGCTGGATCTGGGAGCTCATGCTCCGCCAAATGACGGGAAAAATAGGCACACCCTCACTGCAACCAAAATCGAACTTCCGCTCTTTCGTGCTGGAAAGCCGATTCTATAGCAACCGGGGCGATGGCGACCAACGGGGCGGACGAATCGGGCCGGTGAGCGACCGGAAAACAAGCCCGATCTTGTCTTAACTTTCGAGCTCCGCATGGATCAGAAAACTTTGGTCGGCTGCGCTCCAGTGTACGTCGAGCACGTTCGGCTTGCAGCAGACCTGGCAGTCTTCTACGTACTGCTGGCGGCTGCCGGCGGATTCATCCACGGTGGCTTCGTTCCATTGGCCGCAACCAGCGCATTGGTATCCAGTCTCAGCCATGGTGCGGGGATTGCACTCGCGCGACCTCGACCAGCGTGGAGTAGAAGGTGGGGCCGCGGCCGATGTCGGTGAGGCGCTCGGAGGTGAGCGCGTTCACGTTGCTGCCGCCGTCGGAAAGCTTGTTCCAGTTGAGGCGCGAGGCGACAACTCCAGCAGCAACGCCCGAGTGGACGTGCGCCACCAGGCGGATACGCCCGCGATCGTTGAAGACCTCGACGGCGTCGCCTTCGCGAATGCCGCGAGGCGTGGCGTCGTCAGGATGGATCTCGAGCCGGCCGGTATGCACCGCCTCCATCTTCTGGTGCGCTGGGTGGTTGGCGAAACTGGAGTTCATGTAGTTGTCGGCCTTGCGTCCCAGAAACTCCAGCGGGTATGCGCGGTTTTGACTGTGGCGCGATTCTTGGGGAGGCGTGAAGGACGGCAGCGGGTCCAGGCCCTCCCCGGCCAGCGTGGCGGAGTAGAGTTCGCCTTTGCCGGAGGGCGTGCCGAAGCCGCCGTCGGCAAAGGGCTGGAAGGGAGTCTCGGGCTCACCGGCCCAGCGGAGGCGCATGCTGTGCTCGCGGCGAAGCTGGTCGAGAGTGATGCCGTTCATCTGAGGATGAGTGTCTTCCTCCGCGTCCTGCCTGGTGTCGGGGAGCGCCTGCGCCAGCATCTCCTGCTCGGTGTCGCGGAAGCAGCCTTCGGGGAAGCCGATGCGCTGGCCGAGCTGGCCGAAGAGCCAGATATTCGGGCGTGCCTCGCCGCGCGGCGCGATAGCCTGATCGGAGAGCTGCACGTGGTAATGGCCGTAGGCACCCTGAATGTCGGCGTGCTCAAGAAAAGTAGTAGCGGGAAGCACGATGTCGGCGTAGTCGGC
>JAUTWX010000438.1 GCA_030838385.1 Acidobacteriaceae bacterium | reverse complement strand
ATTCGGAGAGGAAAGGAGGTCGCGGAGAATCGCCAGAGCCATTGTCAGGGCGCGGCCGATTACGACGACGGGACAACTTGCCCGGATCGTATCGGCTGCCGCCCCGGCGATGAAACAGGAGCGATTGAATCCGGCGACCAGAACCTTCCAGGCACTCCGAATTCGTGTGAATGATGAGCTGGGAGAGTTGAAGGCGCTGCTCGAGGCCGCACCGGGGTTACTGAAGCCCGGAGGACGCCTGGTAGTGATCAGCTTCCACTCACTCGAGGATCGGTTGGTGAAGGACGCCATGCGCGAAGGAGCCAGGGTAGGTATGTACCACCTTGATTCCCGCAAGCCCCTCACCGCCGAGGAAGAGGAGACGGATCGCAATCCGCGGTCGCGCAGCGCGAAGCTGCGGGCCGCAGAGTTCACCGGCCAGGCTGCCGAAGGCGCCGGAGGTGAACCGAATCAAAGAGTTAAGGAGATTGGGTCAGGGTCGTCGTACGGCAGCAAACGACGAAAGTAAGACGACCTCAGGAATCATCCCTTCAGAATCAGCAACCCGGACCGGTTGCGAGAAGGGCGCAACAGACGAGGTTTACGAGGTGGACTCAAGGTAGGTAGTAACTACTTTGATTCCATAGAGTGTACTAGTTTGATTCCCCCAGCATGCACTACTATTGGTGCATGCCAACGCTGTACGCAACGGATGGAAGGACGACTATGGCGACACAGGCGATGGCAGCGCAGACATGGTTTGACGGCTCCCGCGAAGGGCGGAGCGGGTTGCGCAATGTTGACGAGATCGCCGAGCGCAATCAATCGCTGTTGCACGCGCAGCAGCGGCGCGCGCGGCGTGGTCCAACCCCCGAGGTCTTCTTCTCGAAGCACCTGGACAACACCCGACTGGTGAAGGCCGCGGACCCGGTGCGGGTCAAGGAGATGCGCCGGTTCGCAATCGCGATGACCATGCTGTTTGCGATGGTGATGCTCTATGGCTGGCAGCACTTCTCCTCGATTGAGATCGGCTACCGCGTGGAGTCGGAGAAGCAGCAGCTCCTGCAACTTCAGGAACAGAGCCGTCAGCTTGGCTTGAATGAAGCTCAGCTTTGCGACCTGAACCGGCTGGACCGGGAGGCGCGGCGGCTGGGCATGGATGCGCCGCACCCTGGGCAGGTGGTTCGTCCGGAGAGCGGATTGGATACGGATCTGGGGCCGGGTACGCCGGTGATGGCGCAGGTCCACATGCAACAGTAGTTATTACAAATCTGGCAGAGGGAGCCAGTTCCAGTTGAAGGGCTTCTCATTCGTTCCGAGCCAGCAGACCAATCGCGCAGTCGTCGCAGCACCGCGGCGGCTGCGTTTTTTGCTGGTCGCGCTGATATTTGCCGGCTGGGCGCTGCTCATCGTGGTGCGGCTGGTATGGCTGCAGGTAGCCACCCACAGCGAATATGTAGAGCTGGCCGTGCGCCAGCAGCAGCGCACCTTTGAGGTAGCGCCCCGCCGCGGCGTGCTCTACGACCGCAACCTACGCGAGCTCGCCATGACGGTGCTGGTGGACTCGGTCTACGGCGTACCCAACGAGATTCAGGACAAGGATCGAACCGCGGCGGCACTGGCTCGTGTCGTCCATGCAGATGCGACCGATGGCTTCACCACGGCGCACCAGATCGACGCGCGCTTCCACGCCTCACGGAACTTCGCGTGGGTGGCGCGCAAGCTCGATCCTGCGACTGTTGCACGGGTGAAGGCCCTCAACCTCAAGGGCATCTACTTGCAAAAAGAGTTCAAGCGCTTCTATCCGAACGATGCGCTGGCAGCGCAGGTGCTGGGCTACGTGGGCACGGATGACGACGGGCTGGGCGGACTGGAGCGCCGCTTCGATCACGATCTGCACGGGACACCGGGACACATGCTGACGGCGCTCGACGCCAAGCGGCATGTGCTGGGCAGCGAGGCGCGCGAGCCGCAGCCGGGCGACAACCTGATGCTCACCATCGACGAGAACATCCAGTTCATGGCGGAGCGCGCGCTGGATCACGCGATGGAAAAGGTCAAGGCGCTCAACGGGACGATCGTCATTCAGGACACGCATACCGGGCAGATCCTCGGGCTCGCCATGCGGCCCACTTACAATCCCAATGATTTTCGCCACGCCACCAGCGGCCTGCTGCGCAACCATGCAGTGAGTGATATCTACGAGCCGGGCTCGACCTTCAAGCTGGTCACCTATTCCGCCGCGCTTGATGCGGCCGGCGTCGAGCCTACTGACATCGTCGACTGCCAGGGCGGGCAGATTACGCTCTTCGGGCGCACCATCCACGACGACGCATCGGAGCGTGGCATGGGCAGGGTTACGGTGGCGCGCGCGCTGGAGGAGTCCAGCGACGTGGGCGCAGTGAAGATGGCGCTGAAGCTGGGCCCGGAGCGTTTCTACTCCTACATTCGCGCCTTCGGCTTCGGCGCGCGCAGCGGCATCCAGTTGCCCAGCGAGACGCGCGGCCTGCTGCGTCCGCCCAAGCGCTGGGGCGCCACCAGCATCGGGTCGCTGGCCATCGGGCAGGAGATCGGAGTTACGCCACTACAACTTGTCAGCATGGTTTCGACCATTGGAAATGGCGGCGTCTATCTGCCGCCAAAGATCGTGCTCGAGACCTCAGACCATTTGCAGGCGGGCGACTCGCTGAAGCCGATGGCCTTTCACCCGGAGCAGGAGCTGCCGCAGCCGCTGCCCGATGGCGCGCACCGCGTCATCACTCCGCTGACCTCGGCCAAGATGCGCAAGATGATGGAAGGGATCATGCTGAACGGCACCGGCCGCAGTGCCGCGCTGAACGGCTACTCCGCCGCGGGCAAGACCGGGACAGCACAGAAGATCGATGTACTCACCCATACCTATTCGCGCACCAAGCACATCGCGTCGTTCGCTGGATTCGCCCCAGTGAACAATCCCGCGATCAGCGTTGCGGTCATTATCGACTCGCCGACTGTTGGCGATTACCACGGCGCAGCGGCCTCGGCTCCTGTCTTCCGGGAAGTTGCGCAGGAGGTGCTGGAGTATCTCGGCGTGCCGCACGATGAGCCGATGAGACCGCAGCCCGCCGCTCCGCCGCAGGATATTGCCGAGGATGCGGCGCCAGAAGACAACGGCGATCTGCAGGCGCTGTTTGCCGAGGTGAACAATCTTCCGGCCGACGATCCGCTGCGCGCGGGGGACGCTCAGCAGGCTGCACAGGTCTCTTCTGATGGCGAGTCGCACGGTGTTTCTACGAGGGCAACCGTTGCGCCGATTCCCGCGCCGACCGATGTCGCCAGCAACACAGACAACACCGGACTGCATGACGTAGCGCAGCCCACATTGCCGCGCGCACCGGCTGCCGATACGCAACAAACCTTGCCCGCGGCCCGCCCGGAGAGCGGCACGCTGGTGACGGACGCGAAGCATCGAGTGGCCGTACCGTCCTTTGCGGGCGCCTCGGTGCGTCAAGTAGTGGAGCGAGCCGGAACGGCTGGGCTGGCGGTGCAGTTGCTGGGCAACGGGCTGGCGCGTGATCAGGCTCCGGCGGCAGGCACGCTGGTGCCCATGGGCACCGAGATCATTGTTAGATTTGCTCGTTAGCGCAAAGGCGCGATTCTCACGCTAGTGTAAAGGTCAGATTTGCGCATTAGCGCAAAGGCGCGGCTTGCACGATAAGATTCCACCACGATGGCGGCTCCTGTGAATCTGAGCGAAGCATTGCGTGGCGCCAATGTGCTACGGCGCATCGGCGACGAAGTGGCCGTCACTGGCGTGGAGTACGACTCCCGCCGCGTGCAGCCCGGATCACTCTTCGTCGCCATGCAGGGCGAAACAACGGACGGCAATCGCTATATTGAACAGGCTGTCGCGCGCGGCGCTGTTGCTGTCGTCACCGATTCCGCCGCCGCGTACGATGCCGCAGCCAACGGACCGCTGCAGGTCGCGCTCGCGGAAGTGCCGCATGGACGCCGTGCGCTCGCGACCATTGCCGCGAATGTCTTCGGCCATCCGGAGCAGACGATCCGGCTCAGCGGCGTTACCGGCACCAACGGCAAGACCACGACGGCATATCTGCTGGAGCAATTGCTGCGAGCAGCCGGCCGCTCGACGGCGCTGGTCGGCACGATCGAGTACCGTATCGCCGGCGAGGTGCGTCCAGCGCCGCACACCACGCCGGAGTCGCGCGACCTGCTGGTGCTGCTAGCCGAGAGCGTTGCGCGCGGCGTCACGGAAGGCGTGATGGAGGTTTCGTCGCACGCGCTAGAACAGGGCCGCGTGTGGGGCGTGCCGTACGATGTCGCGATCTTCACCAACCTAACGCAGGACCACCTCGACTATCACGGCACGATGGAGCGGTACTTCGCGGCCAAACGGAAGCTCTTCGACGGGTCCCAAGCTGCTGCGCCGCGCGTAGCCGTGCTGAACGCGGAAGACGATACGCAGACTGCCCTGGTCGAGACGGCACAAGCCGCTGGCTCGACAATCTGGAGCTATGGCGCGGAGCGCGGCGACTTCCGCGCGCGCGATATAGCCATGCGGCCGAACGGCATGCGCTTCACCCTGGTGACTCCGCAGGGCGAGGCGCCGATCGAGGTTGCGCTCACCGGCCGCGTGAATGTGCTGAACTTATTGGCGGCCTCTGCGGCGGCGATGGCGCGAGGCCTGTCGCTGGCGCAGAT
>JAUTWX010000427.1 GCA_030838385.1 Acidobacteriaceae bacterium | reverse complement strand
TCATCACCTTGATGCGCGACAGAATCGTCGTGTGATGCTCGCGCGCGATAGGCGCCATCGCCGCCTGCAGTACACCGTCGATGCGATACTTCACCAGCAGCGAATCGTCGTAGGTCTCAATGTGGATATCGGATGCGCGCCGCTCCAGAGCGGTGAAGATCGTCGTGTCCACCAGCCGGATAATCGGCGAAATGTCCTCTTCGGACGTGAGCTTCTCGATCGAGATGTTCTCGTCCTGGTTCTCCTCGGCCGAGATGACATCGAACGTGAGCCCCTCAGACGCCTCATCCAGCACGCGCTGCGACTGCTCGGTCTTCTTCAGCAGATCGGTGATCTGCGATAAGGTCGCGACGCGCGTTACCACGCGCTGCCCCAGCAGCCCCGCGATCTCGTCCAGCACCATCAGCCGGCTCGGATCGCTCACTGCAATCACCAGCCGGTCTTCCATCTGTTCCAGCGGCACGAAGTTGTAGCGGAACATCATGTCCACCGGCACCGAGCGGAACAGCTCGTGCTGGATGCGGAAGTTCTTCAGGTCGACAAACTCGCAGCGATAGCGCGTCGCCAGCGCCTGCGTGCGTGCAACCTCATCGGCCGGTATCGGCACGGGCATCACAACAACAGGACTCTCAGCCATTTCGGACAACTCTCTCTCTTGTTAGACGGGCGGGCTGGTTGACTATCATCTGCATCATCTGCCCCCCATCGCGCCCGTCTGCCCCAGCGAAAAGATGGGCAGGTACAACGCAATCATGATGGTCACCACCACCACGCCCATCACCACCAGGATGAGCGGCTCAATCAGCGACAGCGCAGCGGTCAGCGCCGTCTGCACATCCTCTTCAAAGAACTCCGCAACGGAGTTCAGCATCTGCGGGAGCGCGCCTGTCGACTCGCCCACCTCGATCATCGACGTCGCCAGCTCCGGAAAGACCTTCGTCCTGATCAGCGCCTGCGATAGCGACTTGCCTTCGCGCACACTCACCACGCCGGTCCGCACCGCCCTCGCAATAATGCGGCTCGAGATCGACCGCGCCGCCGTCTCCAGCGAAGGCACCGGCGGCATGCCCCCTTCCAGCAGGGTCGAGAACGTCCGCGAAAACTGTGCCACCTGGTACTTCAGCCAGATATTCCCAAATATCGGCATCTTCAGCCGTATCCGGTCAATGCGGTTCGAGCCGCCTTCCGTCTTGCCCCACCGCCATAAACCATACGCAATCACGGCGATCACCGGAATCGCATACAAGATGTACGCCTGAAAGTTCTTCCCCAACGCCAGCAGGAACATCGTCAGTGCCGGCAGCTGGCCGCCGATCTGGTCATACAGTTGTCCGAAGCGCGGCACCACAAAGGTGATCAGGAAGATGAACATCGAGAGCACCATGACGACCAGCAGCGCCGGATAAAACATCGACGCGGTCAGCTTCTTGCGAAACGTCAGCGAGATCCGCTGAAAACTCAAATAGCGCGCCAGCACATCTTCCAGGTGCCCGCTGCGCTCGCCTGCCAGCAAGGTCGTTGTGTAGATCGGCGGAAAGCCGCCCTGCGCCTCGAATGCCTCCGATGGCGACTGCCCGGTGCGGATGCGCTGCGACACACTCTCCAGTTGCGACTGAAAGGCCACATTCTTCTGGCTCTTTGCCAGCATCTCCAGCGCCGGAAGAATCGGCACTCCGGCGCGGATCAGCGTCAGGAACTGCTGGTTGAAGATCAGAAACTCTTCGAGTTTGACCCGCTTCTGACGGGCGCGCAGCCCTCGCGCCTTTACGGAATAAACGTAATACCCGGCCTGCGTGAAGCGGGTGCGCAACTCCGCGGCGCTCGCCGCCGTCTGCACCTGCTCCTGCAGGCGGCCGCGCTCATCGGCCAGTCGAATCACAAACTCTGCCATGCGCGTGCCCCTGCGGCTACTTTCCTTTCAGACCGGTCAGCTTGGCGATCTGCCCTCCTGGGCCTACAACCCAGGGAAGGCTGATGGCGTTGTAGCCGTCATTGCCCAGCGAAGACCAGCTCTGCCCGTCATCATACGAGACGTCGGTTCCATTCACACCCACCGCCAGCCAGGCCTTGTCCGCCCCGTCCCACGCCACACTCGACCGGTACCCATGCGGCATCTTCGTGGCCGCCGTCCATTTCCCGGTCTTCGGGTCCCGGCGCGCCGCCGTGCCCTCGGTCTTGGAGGGCGCGGAGTAGTCGCCGCCCACCGCCACCGCATGCCAAGCCCCGCCTTGGTCCTTATAGAGCCCCAGCGCAAAAATCCCCTGCGACTCGCTCGCCCCCGCCATCGGTACTTCGTCCTTCGTAAAGGTCCAGGACCGTGCCAGGCATCGCTCCGGATGTCTGTGTGCCATCTCCATCCCGCAGTCCAGTCCCCCCGAATAGACGTAGGGGTGCTGCCCCCCGCTCATCCCGCTGGTGCCAAACCACGGCGCCGCCACATTCCCCAGTACCGGATCGGTCAAAACCAGCGACTGATTGCTCGCCGCGAACGCTCCAAGCTTCTGCCCATTCAGGTCCAAGTCTTTGCTGGTCACGGACTTCCAATGCACGCCGCCGTCCTCGGTGCGTAGCAACGTGAACTCCCCGTTCACCGGATCGCCCAGCAGGTAGCCGTTGTTCCGGTCGGAAAACGCCAGCCCATCCCAAAAGCCGTTCGCATCCTTGTTCGTCCCGAGCACCGTCCAGTGCGCGCAGCCGTCGGTCGTCTTATACAGCCGGCTCTGGTCGCCCGGTCCGGACGACATCACGATCGCCGTCTGTGCATCCCAGGCCCAGATGCTCCGGAAATCCAGCTTCTCCGCATCTTCCGGCATCGCACACCGCTGCCATACATAACCGGAATCCTCGGTACGCAGCACAGTCCCCCGCGCCCCGCTCGCCCACGCCACGCCGTTGCCCGCGGCATGAATGCCTCGCAAAGGCTGGTTGGTGCCGCTATGCTCCAGCTCCCAGGGATTCCACGCCGTGCTCACCGAGCCCGTTGATGACCCCTTCGATTGCGGAACGACCTGTGCCGAGGCCAGCCAGGGATGGGAAGCCGCCCACAGCCCAACCGCCAGGACAAAAACCCCCAAACCAAAAATGAAGAAACGACGCATCCTTTTCAGGATATATGGCGCCGCGCACGCCACGAAGTGTAGCGCGCCCTATGTGTTTTGATCTGCCATCATCGGACATGCTGGAGGAACATACCCGCTCAGCGTGGATTGGTTGAGGCGAAGGCTTATCGGGAGAAGTTAAGGTTGGTGTGCGCTGCTTCTCTTTCCACGAAGTGAAGTTTCGCGCGTTATCAGGGGGGCTCGATATCCCGAATGACTTCGCGAGATGGGCTAAAAGATTTAAGTATGGATTGCACTGTGCCTCTGGGGCACGTGCACTATATAAGGCGAATGCAGTGAACGAATCTGCGGTACCTCGGGTCGCCCACAAGCCCGGAAGTGAGCGACCAAAGGAAGCGAGCCCCGGTAAACGCGCCGCCGGCGCATCCGCCCGTACGGCAAGGACACGTTCTTAGAGCGGCCGATGCTCCATCTCCAGTGCCAACTCTCGGCCAACTCCTTCGAAATCGCCTTGCATATCATTGACACGAGCCAGGGCCGCTTGAATATTGGGCAGCACATTCTCAGCTCCCACGCGTTTCAGGAAGTCAGAGCGTGAGATGAGTTGCGATGGTTGGTTCCGGGCTCCACAGAGCAGAAGCGTCTTACCTGCCTTATGCAAGCGCTCGGAGAATTGCTCCAGGGCATGAATGCCGGTCGCATCGAGAGCCGTCATGTTGCGAAGGCGCAGGATCACCACGTCTCCGAATTTGGTCAGGTTCTTGGTGGAATCCGCCAGCTTGTCGGTCGTGCCAAACAGGAACGGGCCATGAATACGCAGAATGGTCACGTTCGAGGGAATATCCTTGTCCTGGAGAATGTGCGCCTGGCCGTCCTCCAGGTACTCGGGAGTTACAACCTCCACGGTTGTAGTCTCCGCGATGCGGTAGATATAGAGGAGTGCAGCAAGCGCCATCCCGACTCCTACGGCCACAGTCAGGTCGGCCAACACAGTCAGAGCAAAAGTTGTGATCCAGACGGCGATATCGGTCTTCGACAGGCGCAGAATCGTGCCGATCTCCCGCCACTCTCCCATGTTGTAAGCCACAACAAATAACACCGCGGCCAGGGTTGCCAATGGAACGAATCTGGCCAGCGGAGCTGCGACTAACAGAATGGCCAGCAGCGTAAGCGCGTGCACCATGCCCGCTATTGGAGTCAGTGCGCCGGAACGGATATTTGTCGCCGTGCGCGCAATCGCGCCGGTTGCGGGTATACCTCCAAACAGAGGCGAGGCGATATTGGCAACGCCCTGCGCGACCAGTTCCACGTTTGAGTTGTGATGATCGCCGCTCATGCCATCGGCAACGACCGCGGACAGCAGGCTCTCGACTGCAGCAAGCATCGCCACTGTGAACGCAGAGGGAAGCAGTGGCAGGATGTGGGTCGCCTGAAAGTTGGGCAGAGCAAAATGTGGAAAACCCTGGGGAATGCCGCCGAATTTGCTGCCGATCGTTTCGATGGGCAGTCGAAAGACGGCCACCGCAACCGTCGACACGAGCAGCGCAATGATCGAACCAGGGAGTCGCTTGGTGAATCGCGGCCACAGCAGAATGATCGCGAGCGAACTCGCTGCCACTGCCACAGTCTGCCATCGCGTGGTCGCAGCGTAGTGACCAAGCATCCGGATCCGCGCCAGGAATTCGCTGGGAACTGGTGGTGTTTTTAGCCCGAGAAAATCTTTGATTTGGGTGGATGCGATGAGCAGTGCGATGCCGTTAGTAAATCCGATCGTCACTGGGCGCGGAATATACCTGACGGCGGTTCCCAAGCCGGTGAACCCCATAATCAGCAACAGAATTCCAGCCATCATGCCGACCAGCGCCAGACCGCCCAAGCCGAATTTCACAACAATTCCGGCAACAATGACGACGAAGGCACCAGTGGGGCCGCCGATCTGGGTGCGCGATCCGCCCAACGCTGAAATCAGGAACCCAGCCACCACGGCTGTGTACAGACCAGCCTGCGGTGGTACGCCGGACGCAATGGCGAAAGCCATCGCTAAGGGAAGCGCAACCAGCCCGACCGTCAATCCAGCGATGAGGTCCTGCGTGAATTGCCGGGCCGTGTAACCGCGAAGACACTCGATGGAGCGAGGAAGCCATTGCCGCGAAGAATTCATCGGACCATTTCCAACGGCTTCTCCATCTCGTCCAGCATCCCCAGTGCCTCCCTGAGATGGGTATGGAAATAGGTGCGCATCAAGTTCAAAGCTTCAATGATCAGGGGATCCCGGACCGAGTAGAACACCTGATTTCCGGCCTTGCGATTCGAGACAAGCTGCTTTGCTCGCAGCACCGCAAGGTGCTGCGAGACATTGGCCAGTTCCATGCCAAGCCTCTCAATCAGGGTCCCGGCGGAGAGCTCTCCTTCGCTGAGGAACTCCAGGATCGCGATCCGAGTGGGTGAGCGAGTGCCTGGAATATGTCAGCCTTGAAGCGACGTAAGGACTCTTGCATGGATGAATATTATCGTATTCGAATATATCAAACATGGCCGGACGCCACACTGTAGTATTCGCCTGCGGTATACACTGTATACATGCCGGCCAGCCCTACCACTCAAAAGATCGCCACCGCGGCCCGCCACCTCCTGGACAAAGAAGGCGCCGATGCCGTCACCATGCGTCAGGTCGCTGATGCTGTGGGCATCACGGCGATGGCAGTCTATCGGCACTACGCCGATCGCGCGGCTCTCCTAAACGCGCTGGCAAATGAGGGCTTCGACGAATTGGCTCTCCGGCTCTCCGCAGCGCGCCTCTCCGGCGATATTGAAAAGCGGCTGATGAAGATTCTCGACATCTATCTCGACCATGCCTTGAAGAACCCGCGGCTCTTCGAGCTCATGTTCCTCCTCCAGCGTGAAGGCGCGCGCCAGTACCCGCGCGACTTCAAAGCCGGCCGCTCACCCACCGCCAATCTCATGGCCGAGCTGATTCAAGAAGGCATGGAGACCGGCTATTTCCGCAAAGACGATCTGTGGGAGATCGTCTTCGAGATGGGCGCTCTTCTGCAGGGACTCATCATGCTCTATCTCGGTGGACGCATGGCCATGTCGCCCGCTCGCTTCCGCACCTTCTGCCGTAGATCCTTCTGGAGGCATATCCATGGCATTCGCAGCTAAGTATCGTCACCTCGGCATGGCTCTTCTTGCGATCGCCTCTGCCGCCGTATTGGTCTGGTTAGGCAACGGCCTCAACCCGTTGTGGCCGCTGCTCTGGTTCGCACCGCTTCCGGTATTGCTCTTCGCTCTGCACAGCGGCTGGCGCAGCGCGGCCGTCGTCGCATTCCTCGCGTGGCTCATTGGCAGCCTGAATCTGTGGCACTACCTCCGCCTGGTTGGCGTTCCGCCGGTCACGTGGTTCAGCATCTTCGGCGCGGTCGCGTTGATCTTCGCCGCAGCCATCCTGGCCTTCCGCGCGCTGGTGCATCGCGGCGCTTCGTGGAGCGCACTCCTCGTCCTTCCCGCGACCTGGGTCTCCTTCGAATACATCCGCAACCTCACCACGCCGCACGGCACCGCGGGCAGCCTCGCTTATTCGCAGCTCCACTTCCTCGCCTTCCTGCAACTCGCTTCGATTACCGGACCATGGGGTCTCAGTTTCCTGCTATTGCTGTTTCCCGCCGCGCTCGCCATCGGTCTGTACCTGCGCCGCTCGCAGCCAAAGCAGGCGCTCAGCATTGTGGCCGCGTCTCTCGGCGTCATCGTCCTGGTGTTGGTCTTCGGCATAGTGCGCCTCGCTATCCCGCAATCCCAGAAAGTCAGGGTGGGACTCATCGCCTCCGACACGCCGGGAAACGTAGTCACCGCCGCTCCCGGCGCAAAGACCGGGCACCTGTTCGCGGACTACGCGCAGCAGGCGGAAGGCCTCGCCGCCCGCGGTGCGCAGTTCATCATCATGCCGGAGAAGCTCGGCACCATAACGGATACGGATGCTGGCGGCGCCGATGCCATTCTTCAGCCGTTGGCCGACAAAACTGGGTCGACGATCGTCATCGGCCTGGTCCACACGTCACAGCCTCGCGAGTACAACCAGGCGCGCGTCTACACTCCGCAAGCCCCGGTGGCGAGCTACGACAAGCACCACATGCTGCCGCCCTTTGAGTCCAATCTCACCCCCGGCACTACCCTCACCCTTCTGCCGCAAGCGCAGGGAACGCGCGGCATCGCCATCTGTAAGGACATGGATTTCACGCCGCTCTCCCGTCGATACGGCAATGCGGGCGCGGGATTGATGCTCGTGCCCGCATGGGACTTCAACATCGACCGCGCCTGGCATGGCCACATCGCAGTGATGCGTGGTGTAGAGGACGGCTTCAGCATCGCTCGCGCGGCGAAGGACGGCTATCTCACCGTGAGCGACGATCGCGGCCGCATCGTTGCCGAAGCACGCAGCGACTCCGCGCCCTTCGCCACACTTCTCGCCGACGTCCCCACCGCGCACGACCGCACGCTCTATCTCCTGCTCGGCAACTGGTTCGCGTGGCTTTCGCTCGCAATTTGCGCCGGCACGCTGCTACGGTTGGCCTCACTGCGTGGCCGCGCGGCATCGGCGGTAACGAATACTTCCGCCATCAATTCCGCTCTCAGTTCCAGATAGCGGTCCCGATTATGGCAGCCGTTTCAGTCGAAAGTCTTTACCGTCGGCATGCAGGACCATCACCTGCGCCGCGCTCCCACCCGCAGGAGCAAACGTAACCTCATCGCTCAACGTAGCGGAATAGAAATCGTGCTCACTCTCTGCCATGTACTCCTGCTTCGGCTCGTCATTCTCCTGCATGAACATCCGGCCATCCTCCACTGTCACCTTCAGCACCACCTGCGGCGACAAGCTATAGCTGCCCACAAACTTCTCCAATTGCGCAACCGTCAGCCTTACCCGCTTGTGCTCCTTCAGCTTCGGCAGCGGCGGCAACTCCGTGTAAGGCGTATAGCGCTCCCACTCGAAAGGGAAGTGAGTCGGTCCCAGAAGCGCATCCAGCAGAGGCTTAAAGATACCCTCGCCGTTCGAGCTATTGGTCATGACTAAAATCCCTGTGCCCATTTCGTCAAAACAAAACGCCAGATGCCGCCATCCCTCATCGTGTCCTTCCTTGAAGAACGCACGGCCATATGGTGAGGAATACAGTCCCCACCCCAGCCCATAACTCAGATGAATCGAATCATTGGCCGTTGTGCTCTCTGTATCGAGCGACGGGAACTCATGCGCGGAGTGGATCGCAATCTGCGGCCGCAGCATCTCCGCCGTCATCTTCGCGTCCAGCCCCTTTCCACGCATCACCGCGCTCAGGAAGGTCGCATAATCGTGCAGCGTCGTTTGCATCGACCCCGCTGCATCCGGCGTTGTTCGCTTCTCCGGTCCCAGCGAGCGCCCATACTCGTCATATCCATTCGCAAAATCGCTCTCGAAGAGCGGCTCCCACACCATGTTCGTGCGGCTCATTCCCAGCGGACCAAACAGCTCCTGCTCCATCAGCGCCGTCAGCGGTTCATGTGTCACTGTCTCCACGACCAATTGTGCCAGGTCGATCCCTTCCCCCGAATACGCATAGCGGGATCCTGGCTCGAAGTGAATCTTCAAGGTGTGATCGTCCTCAAACGCGCGCCAGTTCGGAAAACCGCTGGTGTGGCTCAGGAGCATACGCAGTGTGATCTTCTTGTAGCGTTCATCGCCTTTCAGATCGGTATACCGCGGATACGCCGGCAACGGCTTCGGCAGATACTCATAGACCGGCTTGTCCAGTTTCAGCTTTCCTTGCTGCACCAGCCGCATCACTACTGTAGCAAACGCCGCCTTGCTCAGCGATGCCGATGTCATCACCGAGTCGGGAGTTAGCGGCAGGTGTTTCTCCGTATCCCGCAGCCCATACGCCTTCAAGTGGGCAATCCCGCCATCGTGAAAGATCGCAACTCCTGCGCCCATCACATGCGCCGCTTCCAGCAGACGATCGACTGTCGCATCCATCTGCTGCGCCGTGATCGTACTGCCATCCAGCCGACTGATTCGCGGCGCAGGGTCAGCACCTTGGGCAGTAGTCACAACCGCCAGCAGACAAAAGACCGCAAGTACCTCAAACGCGCGGGCGAGTCGGTGAGAGCGCATGCGCGAGCATACGTGTTTCGCGGCCAAAATGTTCACAGCTGCCAGACGCCCTGGAGCGCAAGCCGCAAATGCCGCGCTTGCATCCAATACCTAAACCTGTCCGCCAGAGTCAGGCCGCAGAGCCGTCTCCGAGCCTGCAACCCGGCAGACCGCCTGTATAAACGAGGGAGAAGGGTCGGCGCGGCCTTCGACATCGCGCCACAGAAAACTTGAGCACAACCACCTCAGTGATCGCACCAAATCAAGTTGCCGTCGTTGTCATTGGCCGCAACGAAGGCGAGCGCCTGCGCGCCTGTCTCACCTCCGTGCTCGCCATGGATTATCCGCACCATCTGCTCGATATCCTCTACGTCGACTCCGCATCCACCGACAACTCCGTCGCTCTCGCCGAAACTCTGGGCGTCCGCACCATCGTTCTCGACGGCCCCACCACCGCCGCCCGCGGCCGTAACGCGGGCTGGACTCGGACCACCGCTCCATTCGTCCTCTTTCTCGACGGCGACACGCTGCTCGATCCCGCGTTCGTCCGCAATGCGCTGCCTCACTTCGAAGACCCCTCCATCGCCGGCGTCTTTGGCGATCGCCGCGAGATGCGCACCGCCGACTCCATCTACAACGCGCTCTTCGATCTCGACTGGAACACGCAGCCCGGCTTCACCCTCTTCTTCGGCGGTGACGCTCTAGTCCGCCGCGAAGCCCTCGTCGACGTTGACGGCTACAACGAACGCCTCATCGCCGGCGAAGAGCCCGAGATGTGCCGCCGCATGCGTGAGCGCGGCTACTTCATCCTTCATGTTGCCGAGCCCATGACCCGCCACGATCTCGCCATGCACAGCTTCGCCCAATACTGGCGCCGCTCCCTGCGCACCGGCCACGCCTATGCGGAGATCTCCGCCCTCTACAGCAACACCGCCGATCCGCTCTGGAGCGCCGAAAGCCATCACAATGTGATCCGCGGCCTCTTCTGGCTCGTCGCACCACCGGCGTGCGCAGTGACCGCGATCGCGCTCCGCTCCTGGCTGCCCATCGGTCTCTTCGCCGCCGGCGCCGTCGCACTCGGCGCGCGCACCGCCGCACGCGCGTCTAATAAAACCCGCTCGCCGCACCTGCTCCTCGCTTACGCCCTGCACTCTCACCTGCAGCAGGTTCCCATCCTCTTCGGGCAACTCCGCTTCTGGTTCCAGCGGCGCAGCGGAGGCCGCTCTGCCATCATCGAGTACAAGACCTCCTGACAGGGCCACTCCGAGCGGATTTCCCATAGGTATACGTTGAACCAGGGCTTACAAACGCGGCTTTTCCGTCAAGAAAAGCCGCTCCGTGCGGAATTTGGTGGAACATAGCAATGGGAAATCCGCTCCGTATGTTCGAAAACTTCAGACAGGACTGGCGAACCTACGACGGTGACATCAGCCGTCGCGGCCTCTGGGTCATGGCCGTCTATCGCTTCGGCCGCTGGCGCTACACCATCAAGTCCAGCTTCATCCGCAAGCCGTTCTCGCTGCTCTATAAGGTGCTCAACGTTTTCAGCGAGATCCTCACCTCGGTCGAGCTCCCCTGCGAGGTCACCATCGGCCGTGGCCTCGTCATCGAGCACGCCTTCGATATCGTCATCAGCGGCGACGCGGTCCTCGGCGATGATGTTGTGCTCCGCAACGGCGTCACTATCGGTCTTCGCCATCGTGCCTTCCGCGGCTCGCCCGTCATCGGCAATCGCGTCGACATCGGTGCCGGCGCCAAGATCCTCGGCCCTATCACCATCGGCGACGACGTCTCCATCGGCGCCAACGCCGTCGTCCTCACCGACGTTCCCGCCAACTCCATCGCCGTTGGTATTCCGGCGCGCATCCGCCCGCGCTCCGAACGCGCCGCCGCAGCCTTCGATCCCGTCGCGCCGCCGGACGCTGCCGCGCCGCCGACCCCACCTGCCAGGCGCTGAACCCGCTATGCCCTCGCGCGAATCCCGCGCGCATCCAGGTACGAAGCCACCGCTGCCGTGCTGGCCACCGCATCCGCCAGCCCTACATAGCCATCCGGCCGCACCAGATAAGCCGCATTCCTCCATAGCCCCGTCCGCCGCATCTCCGTTCGCCAGGGAAAGACGTGCAGCGGCAGCCCTCGCGTCTCACACAGTGCCCGCATCTCTTTTGATGCTTCGCCATACACGTGCACCTGCCAGTCCAGCGATCTCAGCGGCGCAAAATTATCTCCGCTGCTGTCCGCATGCTGCACCCAGGGCAGGCGATCGCCGCCTTCCACTGTCTCCGTCCATCCCACGCTCAGGCTGCTTCCCTCATAGTCAATTTCCGTCTGCGAGACCTTGCGAAACATGAAGCGTCGCGCCGCCTTGAATCGGAAGAAAAACGGAACCACCACAGGCACGATACGCAGCCGGATCAGCCGCGCCAACGCTCCCGAGCTGGTCACACCCGTGAAGGCGCGATCGGTCGTCGCTACCAGTTGCCGCGCAAATCCGATGCGCTCCTGCTCATAGCTCTCCAGAATCGACGCATTCGCCCGCCCCTCGACGACCGCAGCCAGCTTCCACGCCAAATTCACCGCGTCACCAATGCCGGTGTTCATCCCCTGTCCGCCAACCGGGCTGTGAATATGCGCAGCATCTCCCAGCAGAAACACGCGCCCCTGGCGAAAGCGGTCGGCCACACGATGATGGACCCGATAGGTAGAGAACCAGTTCACCTTCCGCACATCGATCAGGACCCACTCGAACACGCGCTTGCTCACGTCTTCCCAGCTCATCTCTTCCCGGCGTTGCTGGATATCCTCCTCGCGCACCGTCCCGATCAGCCGCGCGCGACCGTCTCCCTTCAGTGGAAACACCAACAGGAAATCCGCCGGGTCCAGCGCGACGTGCAGCTCCCCGTTCATCGTTTCCCCGCTCGCCTCAACGTCGGCGACATAGAACATGTGCTCGTACGTCCCGCCCGGAAAGCCAATCCCCAGCGCCTCGCGCACTGTCGAACGCGCTCCATCGCATCCGGCGATGTAGGCAGCTCTGCAACTCTCTTCCGTGCCATCGGCGCGCCGCAGATGCCCGACCACGCCATCCGCCGTCTGCTCAAATCGCTCCAACTCCGTCTGCCGCTCCACCTCGACACCCGCCTCGCGCAGCCGCTCGATCAGAAATCGCTCGTGCTCATCCTGCGGATAGACCAGCGCATACGGAAACGGGCTCAGCCCCACCCCCATCTCACCAAAGACCGCATGCGCCACTTTCCTGCCTGTCACCCACATATTTGCGGCAATCGTCTTCCGCCCTGCAGCCACCACCGCATCCGCCAGCCCCATCTGCTGGTAGAACTCCAACGTTCGCGCCTGCACCGCCAGTGCGCGCGAGGTCGTCCCTGCTTCTGCCGCCTTGTCGACGATCCGCACCCGGATACCCACCCGCGCAAGCCACAGCGCCAGCACCAGTCCTGTGGGCCCCGCGCCAACAATCAGGACATCCGTGTCGCGTGCCGGCGATAGTCCATCGCCGTTCGGCGGGAACGCTTCCGGAAGAGAGGATGGATTCACGAGAAAACCCCGGCAGCAAGCTTAAAGCCAACGCTCTAGGACTCGCGAAGCATTTCCATGGGTCAACCGGCCGCGGTCCGTCCATCGGGAAGAGAAAGCGCACTTCGCGCCAGCCGAAGCACCATCGCCTCGGCCTCCGCCTCGTTCCCGCAGCTCTCCGCCAATGCATCGAAGAACTCGAACGATGTCAGCGCCGCCAGCATTGCGGTCTTCTGCCCTGAATCCTCTCCGCTCATTCTCTGGACAATCCGCGTAGCCGCCATCAGCCGTCGCCGGTTTCGCGCCTCAATCACTCCGCTGAACTCCGGATCGATCGCTCCAATCCCATGCACCCGCCGGAGCAGCACCCGGTTCTGCGCCCAGAAGCCGCAGAAGATCCCGACAAACTTCTCCAGTTGCGCATCGCCGGACGGCTGCATCATCACCTCGCGCATCCGCTCCATCCCGCTGTCCAGCGCGATCAGGTCGAACACTGCTTCCAGCACACCCGTCTTCGTTCCGAACAGATTATGAATGGTCTGCCGCGTCACGCCGCTCTCCTCTGCCAGCGACGCCATCGTCAGTTGACGAAAGCCATTCGACACCAGTTGCGCCTGTGCGGCCCGCAGAATCGCCGCCCGGCTCTCGTCCATCTGCTCCAGCCGCTTGCCCAGATCGTAAGGTCGCTTCTCCGGCTCTGTCCGTCGCTTCGTCACAAAGAAATCCTAGAGCCATAAATTTAATTTGACAACAAGTAAATTTAAATCTAAGAATGAAGATGTCGAGAAGGAGGGCCATATGGACGGCAATACCGTTAGCCACCCGATCAAGTCTCACCAGATCAAGCCGCCGGGGCAGGGAAGCGCAGCCGGCTTCCTACCCGCGCAATTTCCACTCGGATTGAAGATCGGCTTCTGGTTCTGCATCGTCATCGCCGTCGCCGTCGTCCTCCGCCGTGTCGTCGCGCTGTCTACGCCGCCCAGCTCCAACGCCCCGCCGCAACTCGCAGGGCTCGACACCTACTTCTCCGCGCACGCCACACTCACCTACGTCCACATCCTCTGCGCGCTCGCCTTCGTGGTACTTCTACCGCTGCTCTTCTGGCGCCGCACCCGCAACTCCATCACGCTCGAGCGCGTCATCTTCCCCCTCGGCCTCATCGTCGGCATCACTGCTTATGCCATGAGCACGCACGCCGTCGGCGGATGGCTCGAGCGCGCCGCCGTCCTCTTCTTCAACACGCTCTTTCTCTTCGCGCTCTACCGCGCATGGTCTTTTGCGCGCAGCGGCAACCGTCCGCAAACTCAGCGCTGGATGCTCCGTGCCATCGCCATCTTGCTCGGCATCGCCACCACGCGGCCGGTCATGGGCGTCTTCTTCGCCACGTCGCCGCTCACGCACCTCACGCCCGCGCAGTTCTTCGGCATCGCCTTCTGGATCGGCTTCTCGCTCAACACCGTCGTCATGGAACTCTGGCTCCGCACGAAAGGGAAGACCGCGCTCGCCTGACCGCATTCGCTTAATCGCCGCAAACGCGCAGAAAGGAGTAAGCGATGAACACGCAACTCAAACCAGCCACAGCTTCCGCAGCCGTCCATCAGGGTCCGCACCCGGGCATGCTCGCCATTCTCTACATGGTGCTCTTCTGCGCCGGCCTCTATCCCGTCACCAATCTCTACAAGGAACCCTACTGGCCCGGCCCATGGGAGTCGGCATCGACCATCGTCCCGTTCTTCCAGACCCAGGGCAGCCGCGTCCTCCTCTGCATGTTCCTGCAACTCGGCGCCTTCATCTGCCTCGGCATCTGCGTCGCCGCCATCGTCAGCCGTCTGCACTTCCTCGGCGCACGCGCCGCCGGCG